>DATGOZ010000112.1:0-7129 GCA_035305395.1 Taishania sp.
TGATAAACGAATAAGAGAATTAGAAGTACAATTGTACCAAAAGGAATTCAAATTAAATTCTCTTTTGGAAATCACAACAGCCATCAACGCAAACTACAGTGTTGAACGGCTCACGGAGATATTTGGCTATATCTTGAAAGAACAATTGGGATTCAATCGCTTCATTTTGTTTACGAAGCAAGATGATGATAACTGGAATTTATTGATTAAAAAGGGTGTTCGAGGGAAGCTGCTTTCCATCGATGTAAATAAACAATTATCCCGATTCAAAGAAATAACATTCATTCAGTCTTCTTCATCGGATGTATTACGTTCATTTGATATTGTTATTCCTGTTTTTCATAAAGAATTGCCCTTAGCATACTTGTTGCTGAAGGTGAATAATCCAATCGATTTTTATGAAGAGGATACGCATAATAACTTGGGATTTATCCAAACGTTGACCAATATCATTGTTGTTGCTATCGAAAATAAGTTGATGGCGAAACAACGTGTAATTCAAGAGCGAATCAAAAAGGAATTAGAAGTAGCGAGCGAAATGCAAAAGTTCCTTTTTCCATCAAATTTGCCTTCCAATAAGCAAATGGATATTGCGGCAAAATATATTCCTAGACACGAAGTAGGTGGAGATTATTACGATTTTATTCCGCTTGGAAAAGATGATTACATTATGTGTATCGGAGACGTTTCAGGGAAAGGAATTGGAGCAGCCATGTTAATGGCAAACTTTCAAGCTACCTTGAGAACACTTTTTATTTACCAAAATCACGATTTAGAATTTTTGGTGCGTGAACTCAATGAAAAAGTAATGGAGAGTGCAAAAGGAGAGAAGTTTATCACCTTTTTTATCGCTCATTTCAATGCAAAATCACGTGTTTTAAAATATATCAATGCGGGACACAATCATCCTATTCTGACAACAGGAAAGGAAGTAATGATGTTGGACAAAGGTTCTGTTGGTTTGGGAATGTTTGATGAATTGCCATTCTTGAATGTTGGAGAAGTGACGTTGAAACCAAATACAACCTTGATTTCATATACAGATGGTGTTGTTGAGCTGGAAAACAAAGATGAACAACAGTTCGGAATAGAGCGTTTGATTAAAACGGTACACGCTTTCTATCCACTAAAAATGGAGGACATGAACAACCTTATTTTTGGAAAATTAGATGAATGGCGTGGAGATTTGCCCTTGGTGGATGATACTGCGGTTTTTGCTTGTAGATTCTTTTAAACAAAAAATCCCAATCGTTCGACTGGGATTCTTCAATGGTATTGTAAAACCTTAAATTTTAACTTCTAGGTTCAATTCTTTCAATTGTTCTGGAGCTAATGGTGATGGCGCATCAATCATTACATCTCGACCTGAATTGTTTTTCGGGAATGCGATGTAATCTCGAATAGAATCTGATCCACCCATCGTTGCTACCAATCGATCTAATCCGAATGCTAATCCTCCGTGTGGTGGAGCTCCAAATTCAAATGCATTCATCAAGAAACCAAACTGATTTTGTGCTTCTTCTTTTGTAAATCCTAATAATTCGAACATTTGAGCTTGTAATTCACGATCGTGAATACGGATAGATCCACCTCCTAATTCAACTCCATTCATTGCTAAGTCGTATGCATTTGCACGGATTTTTCCTGGATCAGTTGAAACCAAGTGCATGTCTTCTTTCTTCGGAGAAGTGAATGGATGGTGCATTGCAAAGTAACGTTGTGAATCCTCATCCCACTCTAATAATGGGAAATCAACAACCCACAACGGTTTAAATTCATTTGGATTTCGCAATCCAAGTTCATTACCCATGTGTAAACGCAATTCGTTCATTTGTTTACGCACCTTATCAGTGTTACCACAAAGAACCAACAGCAAGTCTCCTTTTTCTGCTCCTGCTAATTCACCCCAAACTTTCAAATCATCTTCTGTGAAGAATTTATCTACAGAAGATTTGATTGTTCCGTCGTTGTTAAACTTCACGTAAATCAATCCTGTAGCTCCAATTTGTGGACGTTTAACCCAATCAGTTAATGCGTCTAATTGTTTGCGTGTATATTCTGAACAATCTTTTGCGTTGATTGTTAAAACTGTTTCAGCATTGTCAAAAACAGAGAATCCCTTTCCTTTTGCTACTGCAGAAAGATCAACGAATTCCATGCCAAAGCGAATATCTGGTTTATCTGAACCGTATTTTTCCATCGCTTCAGCATAAGTCATACGTGGGAAATCGTAGTTGAATTCATATCCACGTACTGTTTTGAACAAGTGTTTGATTAATCCTTCAAACATATTCAAGATATCCTCTTGCTCTACAAATGACATCTCACAGTCGATTTGTGTAAATTCCGGCTGACGATCCGCACGTAAATCCTCGTCACGGAAACATTTCGTTATTTGATAGTAGCGGTCAATTCCAGAAACCATCAATAATTGCTTAAATGTTTGTGGCGATTGCGGCAAAGCGTAGAATTGACCTTCATTCATGCGTGAAGGCACAACGAAATCGCGTGCTCCTTCAGGGGTAGATTTAATCAAAACGGGAGTTTCAACATCCATGAATCCGTTTTCATCCAAATATTTACGAGTTTCCAACGCAACACGGTTGCGCAACTGTAATTTTTGAAGCACTGGATTACGACGAATATCCAAGTAACGGTATTGCATGCGCAATTCATCACCTCCATCCGTATCATCTTCGATTGTGAAAGGAGGTAATTTCGCAGCGTTCAAAACAGTCAATTCAGTTACTTTTATTTCGATCTCTCCTGTAGGAATATTTTTGTTTTTGCTTGCTCTTTCAATTACTTCACCTGTAATTTGAATCACATATTCACGTCCCAACTTGCGTGCTTGTGCAGTTAAATCTGCATTATCGACTTCGTTGAATGCCAACTGAGTAATTCCATAACGATCTCTTAAATCTAAGAAAGTCATCCCTCCTAAATCTCTCGATTTTTGAACCCATCCAGCCAAAGTTACCACTTGACCAATGTGTTCCATTCTTAATTCACCGCAAGTATGTGTTCTATACATCTGAAATATTTTTGTGCAAAAATATAAATAAGATTTGTAGTTACCATTTTTGATGAGGTTTAATCGGCCTACATTTATCAATAAATTTCTATTTTTGAACAATTAATGTTGTATATGAAAAGAATATTGTATTTGCTGTGTTTTGCCAACATGTTCTGTTCTACCTCTGTGTTAGCTCAAGGGGAGGAAGGAGAACAAAAATCAAGTAAAGTAAATGAGCTTGGTATTCATGTTTTTCCAGGAACATACTTTGTAACTGGACCAAGTTTGTTTGGTAAACCAAAAATAAATTATTTGTTAGGAGCAGGAGCATTTTTTCAGCAACAAGCAACAAGACATTTGGTTTGGAGAATTGGTTTCAATGTCAATTTTGAAATGTCAAATTATAAATTTCCAGCAGGGGCAGCCCAAGATCAAATCAATTATCGTGTTACTTATTTAGAAATTCCATTGCAATTGTTGGTTTATTTCAATCCAGAAGATCGTTTTCGTGGTTATGCAGGAATTGGTGCAGGTACAAGAAGACATTTTTCTACGCAAACAACGACTATTGAACACGATGGTGAAAAGAGTGTTACATCTCTAAGAAATAATCAATTGAATTTAGAATTCATGCCCTCAGCAATATTAGGGTTCAAATACCAAATTGATGAACAAATGTCGTTCTATTTTCAGCCAGAATATCGTATAGTTGGAATTCGAAAGTTCGGTAATGCTATTAAACACGGTTTTTCGGCGCAAGTAGGGTTAACGTTTGCTTTTTAAGCAGAAATCCACTCTTCGTTGTTTGAATCATTGATTGTAATTTGCTTAATTACTTCATACGCTTTTGGATCGGAGTAGGTGCCATATCCATTGACAAAAATTCCTTTGGTGTCATCATCTAAATTGCTAATGGCATAAAGGATGGTTTCGTCATCCAAGTCGTTTAAGCCTGTGAACCTGTAAATCTTGTCGATTACAAGATTAGCAATTTCTATGCATGATCCATCTAGTGAATCTGCTAACTTGTCTTCGATGAGGTTATAGTCTCTGGTATAACCTCTAGCTCTTAAAACTTCGATGACTTCAACTAATGGTTTTTCAGTAAACATCATAACGTTTGTTTTTTCTACAATTTAAGAAAAAACAACATAACTTTTACTTAATCACCAACTTAAATCCTTTTCCGTGGATGTTCATGATCTCGATTGAAGGATCTTCTTTCAATAATTTACGAAGTTTTGCAATGTAAACATCCATACTTCTTCCATTGAAATAGTTGTCATCTCCCCAAACAGCTCTTAACGTTGCTTGCCTATCCAAAACTTCGTTTTGATTTTTTACTAACAACTCAAGCAATTGATTTTCTTTTGTTGTCAATTTTTTAGGTTCACCAGCTGTGTGAAGTAAACGCAATTCAGGTTCGTATTTTATTTTTCCAACATACAGTTCACCTGATTCATTACTTTCAACAACACCAGTTCTTCGGATAATTGCAGTGATTCGAGCCAATAACTCATCCATAGAAAATGGTTTTGTTAGATAATCATCAGCTCCTGTTGCAAATCCTTCTAATTTATCTTCATTTTGGTCTTTTGCAGTAAGGAAAATGATGGGTGTTTTTTTATCTAATTCACGCACTTCTTTTGCAAGACTAAATCCATCCAATTTTGGCATCATGACATCGAAAATGCAGAAGTCAAATTTGCCTTTGTTGAATGTTTCTAATGCTTGTTGACCATCAGTTGCTAACGTTACATCGTAATTTTTTGATCTTAAATATGTAGCTAACAACTGACCTAAATTAATGTCGTCTTCAGCGAGTAAAATAGCTAATTTCTTTTCCATAATTATTGTTTTATTTCTATTGTAAAGGTAGATCCTTCGGCATATTTACTATGAACACTTATCTTCCATTGATGCATATCACAGATGCCTTTTACGTAACTTAACCCCAACCCAAAGCCTTTTACGTTATGCACGTTGCCTGTTGGAATACGGTACAATTTATCAAATATTTTATTAAGATGCTCTTTTTTTATTCCTAAACCTTTGTCCGCAACACTGATTTTGATGACCCCTCCTTTGTGTGTCAAACTGATGGTAATATCTGGCTCTTCGTTCGAATATTTAATGGCGTTGTCAACCAAATTCGAAATAACATTGGTGAAATGCATTTTGTCTGCGTGGATGTAAACTAATTCGGGACAAATGTCTAAATGAATGTTTCCTTGGTCTTTTTGTATTCTGAATTGTGCTCGGTGAACGATGTCGTAAATGATTTCATTCACCAATACTTTTTCTTTGTGAAGTTTAATTTCGCCTTTTTCGATTGTACTACTTTGTAAAATACTTTCAACCAATGTTCCAAGACGGTTGTTTTCATCAGAAATCATTTTAACAAATGGTTGGGTTTTTTCCATTTCAGTTCCTACTACATCTTGGTCACTCATTGCTTGACAAGCTAATGAAATGGTAGATATTGGTGTCCTAAATTCATGGGTCATATTTGAAATAAAGTCGTTTTTCAGTTCGGCTAATTTCTTTTGGGTTAAGATTGTTTTGAACATGTAAATCAATGCCCAAAAGATGAGTAAAACCAAAGTTAAATTAACCAAAAGTGGTAACCATAATTCTCCTAGTAAAATGGTGTTTTGTCTTGGAAAAACGATATGTAATTTCAGCTGCTCATTGAATAAGTTGCTCGGAAACAAATTGGTTGTAAAAGCATTTGTTGTGTCAATGTCAGTTTGATAATGCTCAACAGTGTTTTTTGCCCGAATGGGTTTACCTGATTCATTGGTGACAACAAATTGAAAACTAGCTGGAAGTTTGTCATCTTTAAATTCAGTTCGAATTACTGAATCCAAAAAGGCAATGTCAAAAGATTCTTCAGGGTTTTCATAAACATTTTCACGAAATGCCTGCATCATCATGTCGTTGACAAATTTGGCCTTCTCAAACATCTTTTTGATGACCTTTTTGTCTAGTTGAATTGCGTATTTGGATGAGTCCTGTGGCGATTTTTGTTGATAAAAATCACGTAATTGACGAACGTCTTTTGCAAGTACACGTTGCTCTGCTTTGACACCGATTAATGAATCGAAGCTTTGTCCTTGAACGACTAAGTAATTTTCACTTTTTCCATTTTCATAAATGGTTGTATCCTTGATGAAAATAGTTTCTTTGGCAGAAAGGAGATTTTGAAATTCTTCTTTTAAAATGTCTTTGTAGTGACCACTGAAATTGGTGTTGGCAATACGAAAAAATTTGCGAACATCTTCAGCTTTTTCATGACGTACAGCGATACGTTCCATTGTTGTTTCAACCTCTGCTTTGAATTGGCCAGACTTTTTATCAAATAATTGGCGAGTTTGAAACGCTTGAATGATTAACAGCGCAACTGTAGCAACAATAACGATAATGAATATGATGTTAACCCGAATTTTTCCCACGTTCTATTTTTTACGAATTTAACTTTTAAGACGCTTTATTCTGAGCGGGTTAACGTTTTTTAACAGCGCAAAAATAAAAATGGGAGGATATCATCCTCCCACTAAAATATTGATTTCTAGAAATATTACTTCAAGTATTTTTCAAATAATTGATCGCGATGAACAGTTTCGTTTCCAACAACAATTGTTTGAACTTCACATGCTGCAAGAAAACGTGTGATAATTGCACGAGATCTTTCTGTGTTATCAACCATATTAATGGTAGCAACTTTTGTTTTATCATCAAACTCAACAGTGAAATACAACGTGTAATATTTTGATTTGCTTGCAACATCTTCTTTAGTTAAATTCCCCGGAAGGGTAATAAATCCCTTACCTTTGTCCTTTAGGGATGTTAAGTCAGACGCTGATTTCACAGTAGCACTGTTTTGTGCAGATGCTATGTTCATAGTTAGAAATAAAACAACGATCGAAAATAATGTTTTCATTTTTTTTGTTTTAATTAGTCGCATAAGCAATACCCAAATGTTGTACCAATATACAATTATTTTTTTAAATTTTGTGTAAAATGATGGAAAATAATAAACTCAAATTGTATCATAATGAAGGAATTATTGAGGCTGGATGTGATGAAGCAGGTCGTGGATGTCTAGCTGGA
>DATGOZ010000113.1:0-2035 GCA_035305395.1 Taishania sp.
TTGAACTTGAAAAATTGATTCAAACAATGGATGAAACTCAAGCAGATTTGGTGTATGGAGCATACAAAGCAAAGCAACATCATGTAGCTCGAAATCTTTCAAGCTCATTATTGAAGCGATTGACGAAGAGTAAAAAAGTTAATTACAGCCAAGTGACATCGTTTAAATTAATGAAATCAGCTGTTTTATCTATTGTAAAATACAGTCAATCTCCCGTTGTTTTGGTCGATGTGTATTTGTTGGAGGGAGCGTCAAAAGTTGAAACATGTGAGGTTAATCATGCGAAACGTGTTGCTGGAAAATCAACTTATTCTAGTTGGAAATTATTGAAGATGTCGCTAGGAATCATTTTATTTCATACATCTCTACCTCTAAAGTTTATTGTTCAACTTGGTATAGGTATGTCGGTGGTCTTCTTCTGTTTGAGTATCTATTATATTTATCAGAAGTTGATGTATGACGTATCTGTAGGTTTTACGTCCATCATTGTAGCGATTTTCCTATCCACTGGTTTGATTTTAGTTTCCTTAGGTATTATCGGGGAATATATTCGACGTATTTGGGTGCATCAAAATAAGTTGAATCAAGTTTTAATTGCGGAAAAACAAGAATGAAAGGATTTGGATTGGAGTTGAAGCCACTTTCTTTGGAGACACTTGAATTGGTGCGTAATTGGCGTAATGATGAGCTGGTATTACAATTTATGCAATTCAAACACTATATTTCACAGGAAGAACAATTAAATTGGTTCCGAACTCTCAATGATGCTTATTACTTTGTCATCTATGAACATGAAACACCGCTAGGTCTGATTAATATCAAAAAGATTGACTATGAGGAATTTTCAGGAGAAGCAGGACTTTTTATTGGAAATAAAACATTCAAGGGTACAGGTGTAGCTTTGGGTGCTTCTGTTTTGTTGCTTGATTTTGCGTTCGACAGGCTTGAATTGAGAACGGTTGGAGCAACGATGCATAAGCAAAATAAGGATGCGATACTTTACAACAAGTTGTTAGGTTTTGAATACAGCAAATCGGTTGATGATCAATTTGAATTTTGGTCAATGTCAAAAGAGAAATACTTACAAAAAAGAAAACAACTTGTTCAACTGATTAATACAAAATAGCTACGTTTAGATACTTTGTTGCCTATCCTTGCAAAGGATTCAAAACTTAATCTTATTTTTGATGTTTCAAATCATCATTTAATCAATGAGAGCACTTTATTTTAAAGAAATTCGAAGTTTTTTAACTTCCATCATCGGTTTTATATTTGTATTTATCTTCTTAATTGCAACGGGTATTTTTCATTGGATAGTACCTGGTGGAACCAATTTGTTGGAAGGAGCAGAAGCTGATTTAATTCCATTCTTTAATCTAGCTCCTATCATGTTTTTTATTCTAATTCCAGCTTTGACGATGAGAAGTATTGCAGAGGAACGAAGAACAGGTACGATTGAATTGCTCTTCACGCGACCAATTAGTGATTTGGAAATCGTTTTAGCGAAATACTTTGCTGGAGTAACTTTATTAATCATTGCGATTATTCCAACAGTGGTTTATTATATTTCGATGTACTATTTGTCGCTTGAACCAGAGAAGTTTGATCACGGTGCTACAATCACATCGTATGTCGGATTAATTTTACTTGGTTCAGTGTTTGTTGCAATTGGGATTTTCTCGTCTGCATTGACCAGTAGCCAAATAGTAGCATTTATCATTTCGATGTTCTTGTGTTGGTTGTTTTTTGATGGTTTGAATCGTTTAGGAGCATTCAACGTAATGGGAAGTTTTGATAATGTTTTGCAATATTTTGGGATGGTAAAACACTACGATTCAATTCGAAAAGGAGTGATTGATACGAGTGATATTGTCTATTTCTTGTCGTTGATTTTGATTTTCATCATTTCATCGTTGACGGTGATTAAAACATTAAAAAAATAAAAGATATTCTCTCCAAATATGAGTGCAAATCAAAAATATAAGAGCTTATTTAACTGGACAACGTTGGGGATTGTAGTTGTAGCTATTGTTGC
>DATGOZ010000114.1:0-3701 GCA_035305395.1 Taishania sp.
TTTAGAATTGTTGAATGACATTGATACGACCAGAAAAACGCATGAAGTTAAAGAGTTCAAAGAAAACTTGAAGGTCATAGAAAAAAAATATGGCGAACAATGGGGATTTTGTGAGTGCGTAGTAGCGAATGACTCCATTGATCGTGCTGTAAAAGCATTAATAGACTTTGAAACACCAGCAGCAGAAAAACTCTTAGATCGTTTTGATTATGTTGCTAAAAAGTGTCAAGCTTTTTTAGGAATGGATGCTAACAGAACTCCTGAAGAGCGACTAAAGCATGAAAAGAAAGTAAAGCGATGCTTAAAACAAGTAAACTAATCGTTTAGAAGGATTCATTAAAGGCGAAAGGCATTAAGTCCAAAACATTATCCACAACAATTGTCTGCTTATTCTGACTCACCATAATCACTTGAATAGCATCCTTCTGACGCTGTTGTGATTCAACCATCACTTGTCGACAACTTCCACATGGTGTCAATAAGGTTTCAAGTTCTACGAAATCACCAAAGGCTGTCACAACCAATTTAACGATTTTCTTTCCAGGATAATTGGCGCCTGCATTAAATAGCGCTACACGTTCCGCACATAGACCTGAGGGGAAAGCTATATTTTCTTGATTACTACCTAAAACAATCGTTCCATCTTCCAACAAAACCGCAGCTCCGACTTGAAATTTGGAATAAGGGGCATATGCCTTTTGTGCAGCACTTTGAGCACGAATAACCAATAGTTGATCTTCTTGACTCAACAATTCCCAAGAATTGTACTTTTTGAAACGAATTACTAGTTCATTCATCTTTTCTTGTTCGTTTCCTTGAAGATAGGAATTTTAATTGTTCAAGAAGTCTAAATCACCTCTTTTCATTTTATGATATGCTCTTGTCAAATATGCCAACATGATACGCATTGCATCAAATGCTTCTTCCGTTTCATTAGAAATTTCCTTTTTCTGCAAACGCAAAAGTAATTTCATATACATAGCTCCAAAGACTAATTCGATATCATTTTTATCTTTCAAGTTAGACTTTTCACGAAACTCTTCTAAATAAGGCTTAGCTGTTTCAACCAAGCCAATATATTTATTGTCCACTACCTGATTCAACAAAGTTGTATGCAAGTAGCTCAATTCAACCAATATCTCATTCAACTCTAACAAATGACCTGCCTTCTGTTTACGTTGATCAATCATGTCATTGATTAACCCACGATACCAATTTGTATATTGTCCAAGAAATGATTCATCTGGCAATTGTGGCTTCACGTAATTTGTAATGATTGCATCCAAATCAAAATTGTAGGCGCGTATAACATCTTCAATTTGATACATATAAAGAATGTATTCAGCAATATTTTCCTCCAACTTTTGTTGTGCAACTAACATATTGAATGGTTATTATTTATTTAATTCAGCTTCTTTTTTGTTCATGTAATCAACAAACTTCTCAGTCATATCCAACGCAGCATTTCCATATGCAATTTGAGAACCAGTTCCTGTAATTAAGAACAAATCGATTCCATTTTCTTTAGAGAACTCTGCACTATAATTCGTGATTTTATTTTGGATAGCCGTTGTAGCATCCATTTGTTTTTTCTGGAAATCCACCATTTTTGTATTTTGGAAATCCGCCATACGCTGTTGAATTGCCCCCAAACGTTGCTCATAATTTGCCATTTGATTTGGCGTCAGCACTTGTTTCCTAGCACCATCTTCGTATGCAGAGTACACGTTTTGATACTCCTTTTGCATTGATTCAAGCTGCCCTTGTAATTTAGCTCCTTCTTTTTCAAAAACATCTAGCTCTTTTTTATACACTTCGAAATGCTCGGCTACAGAATCCAAAACATAGTAAGCAATTTTAATCCCATCTTTGATTGGAGTAGCCTCTGCTACTACAGCCTTATCATCTTTCGAATCTGTTTTCTTTCCAGAATTACAAGCAACTGCTACAACTGCAACTGTAGCCAAATAAAGTAGTTTTTTCATCAGTTATTATTTTTATTGGTAAACGCGCTTTCCCAGTCTTTTCTCATCTCAATGAAACGATGCAAAGCATTGACTAAAAGTTCTTGTGAAATCATCTTTTCAACATCTTCCAATCCAAACACATCTGTATCAGAGATTTTATAGGTTTGTTCGTACTGACCCAATTCAATTTTCACAATGTACTTCGCATTATAGTGGAAAATTTGAATCTTATATTGCTGGTGAGGTATATCCTTTACTAAACGCATGGAACAAAAATAACAAGAAAAAATGACTGTTTAAGCATTTTATGTTTTTTTCAGATTTCAACGAATCCAAAACAAAAAAAGGAGTTTTACCTCCTCTTTCTATTTATTTTATTCAAGTTAATCACGTTTGAATTACACCTACATTGTACGGTTTCTCTGCTTTCTTGTGATTAGCCATTTCGATACCCATCGAAATTACCTTTCGAGTTTCTTTCGGATCGATGATTGCATCCACCCATAAACGACTTGCCGCATAGTATGGTGAGATTTGCTTATCGTAGCGACTCTTAATCGTGTCGAACAATTCCTTTTCGCGTTCTGGAGTAATTTCTTCACCACGTCCTTTCAACGTAGCAACTTCGATTTGCAACAATACTTTCGCTGCTGCTGCTCCCCCCATTACTGCAATTTCAGCTGTTGGCCAAGCTACAATCAATCTTGGATCGTAAGCTTTACCACACATAGCATAATTTCCAGCTCCGTATGAGTTTCCTACAACAACTGTGAATTTAGGAACAACAGAATTAGCCATTGCATTGACCATCTTCGCTCCATCTTTGATGATTCCACCATGCTCACTCTTAGATCCAACCATGAATCCAGTAACGTCTTGTAAGAATACTAACGGAATATTTTTTTGATTGCAATTCATAATAAAACGAGCCGCTTTATCAGCAGAATCGGAATAGATAACCCCACCAAACTGCATTTCACCCTTCGCGTTTTTAATAATCTCACGTTGATTCGCTACAATTCCTACAGCCCATCCATCGATGCGTGCATATGCACAAACAATCGATTTTCCGTAATCTGATTTGTATTCCGTAAACTCTGAATTGTCAACGATACGTTCAATAACATCTTTTACATTGTATGGTTTTGAACGCTCAATAGGTAAAATTCCATAAACTGACTTTGGGTCGTGTTTCGGAGCAACGCTTTCCTTGCGATCAAATCCTGCTGTTTCAGGTTGACCAATTTTATCCATTAAATCACGAATAGTAGCAATACACTCCTGATCATTTTCTGTTTTGTAATCACAAACGCCAGAAATAGATGTGTGTGTTGTTGCTCCACCCAATGTTTCATTGTCAATTGTTTCACCAATCGCTGCTTTCACCAAGTAACTACCAGCCAAGAAAATTGTACCTGTACCATTTACAATCAAAGATTCATCCGACATAATTGGCAAGTAAGCACCACCAGCCACACAGCTTCCCATTACGGCAGCAATTTGTACAATTCCCATTGAACTCATTACTGCATTATTGCGGAAAATACGTCCAAAATGCTCTTTATCAGGGAAAATTTCATCTTGCATTGGCAAGTAAACTCCTGCGCTATCTACCAAGTAAATAATCGGAAGTCTGTTTTCCATCGCAATTTCTTGCGCTCTCAAGTTCTTTTTACCTGTAATTGGAAACCAAGCACCAGCTTTTACCGTTGCATCGTTCGCAACAACAATACA
>DATGOZ010000115.1:0-6212 GCA_035305395.1 Taishania sp.
AAGCGTTCAACGCAAGTGCAGTATACTATCTATTAAAACCTATTGACATTGAGGAACTGCAAATGGCAGTAGCAAAATTGGTTGAACGAAATAAAATCTTTGCTGATAGTCCTGATGGATATAGCACATATTTCAATTCTCTGAAACATCTTTCCGATAGTTTGGTTCGCAATAAACCAAGCAACAGAATTGCCGTTTCACATACAAAAGGATTGAAAATTATTGATGATGATACAATCCTACATCTTGAAGCATCAGGTAACTGTACAACAATCTACTTCAAGGATGGAACGAGATATTTGGATACTCGAACACTCAAAACTTACGAGTCGATTTTGGATGAACAAAAATTTGCTCGCATCCATAAGTCACATATCATTAATTTGAATGAATTATCCGAATATTTAAATGAAGATGGACATTATGCAGTTCTCAAAAATGGATTAAAAATTCCTGTTGCTAGAAATCGTGTTACGGACTTTGTAAAAATGTTGAAGCATTGATGAGAAGTTTTTTCTGTTTTTTGTTTTTGTTAATAGTAATGATAAACGCTGCATTGAGTCAGCGTTTATTTTTTCAAAGTTACTCCACACCTCAAGGATTGGCTCAATCACAGGTCACCTCAATAACTCAAGATAGTGTTGGATATTTGTGGATCGGTACCTTAGGAGGAATTTCGCAATTCAACGGAAGTACCTTCAGAAACTATTCCACAGACAATGGATTACTCAACAACCGAATCAATTCACTTACTTGGATAAACCACCTATTATATATAGGTCATCAAGGAGGGATATCAATTAAAGATCGAAATGTCTTTAAATCTACCCCCCTACCCAATAAGTTGAACAATATTAACGTCACTGACATTGTCAAATTCAAAGATCAGGTTGTTGTCTCTACAAATGGAGCGGGACTCTACTCTTACAACAAAGGAAAACTCACTGCCTTAAATTTATTACACGACGATTATGTCTATATCCGAGATTTATTTATTTGGGAAGATGAACTATATATTGCAACACGCAATGGAATCGTTAGAACCAACGACTTGAAGTCAATCGACTATTTCTTGGAAGAATACGATATCAGTATCTCAGCAATTGCAGTTCGAAACAATAAATTGATTATTTCAACTTTCTATGATGGAGTTCTGATATATGACAAGCAAAAAAAGAAAGTTGTCAACCAATTATTCGAAAAAGAAGGAGATCTACTAAACAATGTTTTTGTTGATTCGAGAAACAATCTTTGGATCAGTTCTTCTAATGGAATTATCAAATATAATGATAAAGAATACTCAACTCTCAATAGTCAAGTTGGACTCCCATTAGACATTGTATCTACCGTATTCGAAGATAGCGATCACAATATATGGTTGGGAACACAAGGAAAAGGTTTGGTAAAAGCAGCCCAAGGAGAAATTAGTTATTTTGACAAAAATACAGGTCTCCCATCCGACTTGATAATCAGTGGTTTTCAAAGTAATGACAACACATACTACTTTGGAACAATGGACGCAGGAGTCGTTATCACTAAAAATTTCAAAGATTTTAAAACCATTCCTTTAGAGCAAACAATCTGGTGCGCAATCGGTGATATTGACGACAAACATTGGTTTGGCACGAGAAATGGACTTTTCTCATTAGACCACCAAGGAAATATAAAACGCTACTCACTCGAAGACGGAATACCTGGGTTTAAAATCACAGCATTTCATAAAATCAACTCCAAACAAATGTACATCGGAGGATCACACGGAATTGTTTTATACGAACATGGTACCCTTCGAAAAATTGGAACCAATGGATCCGAATTAGGAGCAATACGAAGTATCATCCTCTATCACAACATGTTGATTCTAGGAACAGATTATGGTTTGTTCAAATTATCAAAAAATAAGGAATTTGAATTAATTGATCAATTCAATCGTTCCGTTTATGCCATTACCAAAACAGAATCTGGACGTTTATTCATTGGAACAGAAGTTGGATTATACGAACTACAAAACGACCTCACAATTCGAAGAATCCGTTACTCCTCAGATGTTGCATCAAATTACATCAATTTCCTTTCAAATAATGGAAACGAATTATTGATTGGAACAAACAACGGAGTTTACGTTATCAATACGAGCAATAGTAAATTAGCATACAAACGAATTGGAAACTCAGATGGATTAATCGACCCTGAAACAAATCTCAATTCAAGTTTCATTGACAAAAAAGGTAATTTGTGGTTTGGAACTACTTCTGGATTGATCAAGTTGAATCTAAACAAATTCAACAGAAAACAAGAAAAAGTACGACTCCAATTAAAAAACATCCTACTCAACTATGAACATTTCAACTATGGAAAATTTGGCGCATCATACGACAAAGTTGTTCCACAAAATATGGTTTTCCCTTATAACAAGAACAACCTTCAATTCTATTTTGACGCAGTTTCATTAAATAATTACGACAATATACAATTCCAATATCGAGTTGATGGATTAGATAACAAATGGATGCCGTCAACAAACGTTTCATCACTCACCCTCTCAGGATTACACGCAGGAGAATATACCGTTTATGCACGCTTAATATTGACTGATGGGACAGTGATGGACGAAATGGCTATCAATTTTATAGTCAAACAAGCGTTTTTCAGAACATGGTGGTTTATAAGTTTCATTGCAATATTCATTGTTAGCTTAATTATCTTGTATGTAAGATTCCGTTTCAAACGTGAACAAGAGAAAAATGAATTGGAAAGAGCAGCTTACAAAGCCCGTTTAGTTAGTTTGGAACAACAATCACTCAATGCGAGTATGAATCGCCATTTTATTTTCAATTCACTTAATAGTATCCAGTATTTTATTAACATTTCGGACAAACTTTCCGCTAACAAATACCTCTCAAATTTTGCCAAACTAATTCGCAAAAATTTGGACAGCTCAACAGACGAATCCAATATGGAAACACTTGCTGAAGAAATTGACCGAATCAAATTATACCTTTCACTCGAATCATTGCGATTTAAAGACAAATTTGAATACCATATTAAGACAAATAATGTCGACTTAGAATCAATCAAAATTCCAGCAATGATGATTCAACCATTTATCGAAAACAGTATCATCCATGGAATTTTACCCAAAAATGACCAGTTAGGAAAAGTCGAACTCATCATCAAAGAAGATGCTGGTTATTTAGTCATTGAAATAAAAGACAACGGAATTGGGGTTGAAACAAGTCTCAATCAAAAGATGCAAATTGCTGGTGATCACAAATCAAAAAGAATGGAAATTACGATGAAGCGCATACAATTATTAAAAGACTTTTTCCAGCAAGAGATTGACTTAATCGGTCCAAAACAAGTTTACTCAGCTGACAAAAAAGTCATCGGAACATTAGTTCAAATAAAAATTGCACTAAATAATTTGGAAAATTAAAACTTTCATTATAAATTTGTTTGTAATAAAGTAAAAGCGATGAAACGATTAATTGTTATATCAAGTTTTGCAGTTGCGGCATTGGTATCATCTTGTAAAAAAGAAGAAATCAAGCCTAATGTTGAAGAAAGAAACGCGCCAGTTCTTTTTTCTGTTCCTGCAACTCCTCCTACAACGGCACCAGCTCCTGTAGGTGATGGTGGTATCACAGATCCAAATAACGACGATTACAGTCCAAAAAGACCGAACAAGAAGAACTAATATAACGAAAGCCTTCAGAAATGAAGGCTTTTTTATTATACTACCTTTTAGAACAACAGCCCACTTTCTAACAATAATTACTTTCTAATCTTTTTTTGATGTTTTTTTTGTCAAATCAAAAAACATGTTTATATTTGACTACATTTTAATCATAACATTATTATATTTTAATCAATGAAATATCTTAATATTGGAGACGATGCACCGAATTTTACGGGCTTGGATCAAAACGGAAACAAAATAAATCTAACAGACTATAAAGGCAAGAAAATAATCTTGTACTTCTATCCTAAAGATAGTACCCCAGGTTGTACTGCACAAGCATGTAATCTACGCGACAATCAAACAATGCTTCTGGAAAAAGGAATCGTTGTCATTGGTGTTAGCGCTGACTCAGTAATATCACACGCAAAATTCAGTGAAAAACAGCAACTGAATTTCCCTATCATCGCCGATACCGAAAAAATAATCATTAAACAATATGGCGTTTGGGGTGAAAAAAAATTCATGGGAAGAACATTTGAAGGTATTCACAGAACTACCTATATCATTGATGAAAATCTAAAAATTCAAGAAGTCATCAAAAAACCAAATACCAAAAATCACACAGCAGAAATTTTGGAAATTTTAAAAAAAAATTAAGTACGTAAAAAACTTACGTTCTACCACCCCTAAATTTGTACTACGATTAAAAAACAAAATTAAAAACCCACGATTATGGCAACAAAAGATTTAAACCAAGAGAAAATGGAAAAATTAAAAGCTCTTCAATTAACAATGGAGAAGCTTGACAAAACATACGGAAAAGGAACTGTAATGAAATTGGGTGACGAACCAGTTGAAAAGGTTGACGTTATCCCTACAGGTTCACTTTCGTTAGACATCGCACTAGGTGTAAATGGATTTCCAAAAGGACGTATTATTGAAATTTACGGACCTGAATCATCTGGTAAGACAACATTAGCAATTCACGCAATTGCTGAAGTGCAAAAACAAGGTGGTATAGCAGCAATCGTAGATGCTGAACATGCATTTGACCAATTCTATGCAGCAAAATTAGGAGTGGATATTGATAACCTACTGATTTCACAACCTGATAATGGAGAACAAGCGTTGGAAATTGCGGATAATTTAATTCGCTCTGGAGCAATCGATTTATTGGTAATCGACTCAGTTGCAGCACTGACTCCAAAAGCAGAAATTGAAGGTGAAATGGGCGATTCTCAAATGGGGTTACAAGCTCGTTTGATGTCAAAAGCATTGAGAAAATTAACCGGCTCAATCAACAAAGCTAAGTGTTGTTGTATTTTCATCAACCAGTTACGTGACAAAATCGGTGTGATGTTCGGTAACCCTGAAACTACAACAGGTGGTAACGCTTTAAAATTCTATGCTTCTGTTCGTGTTGATATTCGTAAAACAAGTCAAATCAAAGATGGTGAAGATATCATTGGTAACAGAGTGAAAGTAAAAATCGTTAAGAATAAAGTTGCTCCTCCATTTAAAAAGGCTGAATTTGATATTATGTATGGTGAAGGAATCTCTAAAATTGGTGAAATCATCGACTTGGGTGTTGAATTAAACATCATCAAGAAAAGTGGTTCATGGTTCTCATACGGAGAGGTTAAACTTGGTCAAGGAAGAGATGCTGTCAAATCAATTTTAAGCGACAATCCTGAATTGATGGAAGAACTAGAGGTGAAAATCAAGGCTGCGTCTGGCTTGTCAAAAAGTTCAGGAGAAGTAGTAGAGAAAGAACAGGAATAGGCGATCTCGACTTCATAATTTTTACATGAAAAAGGGTTGCTCAATTTTTGGGCAACCCTTTTTTAATGCTTTAAAACAAATATTAATTAGTTCTGATTGCCTCTACAGGATCCATTCTCGCTGCAAGCGTAGCTGGTACAATTCCTGAAACAACCCCTATAATCGTGGATACCCCAAGTCCAAGCATGATGTTGCTGAAGGACAGTACGATCTCCAAGCTACCTAATTGAATAAAAGTTAAGAAAAAGACAATGACTATTCCAGTGATTCCACCGATCAAACTCAGACACACGGATTCGAACAGAAATTGGAATAAAATAAAATAGTTCTTTGCTCCTAAAGACTTCTGAATTCCAATGATGTTGGTTCGCTCACGCACTGATACAAACATGATGTTCGCGATACCGAATCCTCCAACAAGAATAGAGAATCCGCCAATTACCCAACCTGCCACAGAGATCACATCAAAGATTGACCCGATGGCATTCTGGATAAATTCGGTTTTATTCAGTGCGAAGTTGTCTTCATCTCTAGGTCTCAAGCCTCTTTTGGCTCGAAGTAAACCTGTCATTTCATTTTCCAGAGCAACCAAGCCAATATCTTCTTCCATGCCTTTCACAGCAATGGTAGGTTCCATGCCGTTCCTGCCTGTATAGTACATTTTGCTGAAAGCTCCGTATGGAATCAGACATGCTTCATCTTTGGAAGGAGCATCAAATAATCCTTCGCCTTCTTCTTCGAAAACACC
>DATGOZ010000116.1:0-7042 GCA_035305395.1 Taishania sp.
TATTCATCTCCAGATCTTCCAGATGCTCCAAGTGATGATTACGTTTTAACAGTTACCGATGCAAATGATTGTGTAGTAACATCTGGAACTTTCCACATTGATGAGCAAGATAGCATCATCATTTCAGGAACTCCAACTGTTGTTGATGCGACATGTACAACAGCAGGGTCTATTTCTGGACTTTCTGTTAACGGTGGAACTCAACCTTACTCATATGAATGGAATGGAAACCCATCAACTTCGATTGACTTAGCTGATGCTCCTGCAGGAAACTACACATTGACTGTAACAGATGCAAACAACTGTAGCGCAACATCAAGTGTAATAAATGTTGGTACGATTGGTGGACCATCAATTGGAGGGAATATTACGGTTACAGACATCACGTGTACAACAACGGGATCCATTACAGGCATCGAAGTTACTGGTGGAACAGCTCCGTACAACTATGCATGGAATAACAACCCAGCAACATCTGTGGATTTCACTACTAATACTCCTGGAACTTATACACTGACGGTTTTAGATGCTTCTGGATGCGTTGTTCAAAGTGCACCTATCACTATTGAACAAGCCTCAATACCAACGATTACTGGTACACCAACAATCGTAGATGCTACTTGTATTACAGGAGGAAGCATAACTGGATTAAGTGTTTCAGGTGGAGTTGCTCCATTCACATATAGCTGGAATGGAAACACAACTAATCAAATTGACTTAACAAACGTAAGTGCAGGCTCATACACTTTAACTGTGACAGACAACAACGGATGTGTAGTCACAAGTGGTCCGCATATTGTTGCAAGTAATGGAGTCCCAACAATAAGTGGTACAGCAACAATAACACACGCATCATGCACAACGAATGGTACAATCACAGGGTTGACAGTTACCGACGGAACTGCTCCCTACAGTTATAGCTGGAACGGAGTGAACTCTCCAAGCATTGACTTACAAAATGCAGCTCCAGGAAATTATGTATTGACTGTAGAAGATGCAAATGGGTGTACTGTTTCAAGTATGACATATACCATCAATCAGGCAGATCAACCAGTAATAGCAAATGGTTCTATTCAAGATGCATCATGCAACCAAGGTGGTAGTATCACAGGAATTACGATAACTGGAGGAACAGCACCTTACACATACAACTGGAATAATGGAGAATATTCGACACTTGATTTAGTCAACATCCCTGCAGGAATCTACACGTTGACTGTAACTGATAATGGTGGATGTTCAACTACAAGTGCGCCATACACAGTAAACAGTTCTGGCAGTTTGCAAGCACAATTTACATACAGTCCAACAACCGTTTTCGTAAATGAAACTGTTCAATTTGTAGATCAATCTTCTGGAAACGTCAACTCATGGTTTTGGAATATTGATGGAACAACTAGTTTTACACAAAATACATCACATGTGTTTACAGCTGATGGAATCTACGACGCAACATTGATTGTATCTGACGGAAATGGATGTATTGATAGTGTTTCTGTAACAATTGAAGTATTCTCAGATTTTGAAGTTCCAAACGTCATTACTCCAAATAATGATAATGTGAATGATGTATTCAAGATTAAAGGATTGATGCCAAATACGGAACTGTTGATTGTCAACCGTTGGGGTAATTTAATTTATCAAACAGACAATTATGATAATACATGGAATGGTCGTGATATGAATGGCAATCCAGTACCTGATGGAGTGTATATGTATAAAGTGAACGCACCCGATGGTAAACAAAAGCATGGATTTATTCATATCGTTTATAAAAATTGATCTGCTTACAATAATTTTGTACACAAATTAGGCATGTGCTCAAAGTAAAAGAAGAAATACAACTAAGCGTAAAAACCATTTACGAACACTTCGTTCAATCAATACTTGACGAACGTGATAGTGAAATTCTTTTAAAATACGAAGGAGAATTTGCAACTAGCTTGATTCGAGTTCTTGCTGAAAATGTGGAATTCATGCTGCTAGAATTTGGAGAAAGTAGGCAATTGGTCAAACGCATGTTTAGCATAATCATTGAAGGTTTACAAAACATTTATCTGCATGGTGGCATTGAAGATGGTTTGCAAAAGGCATTTTTGATTATTAGCAAACAAACATCAAAGTACACAATTACTATGGGGAACGTTATTTCAAAGTCGGAACAAAAATCCCTCAATCAAACAATTGATGAAATTAACAATATGCCTGATGAAGAACTCAAAGAATTGTACATTACCAAGCTAAAAAATGGCTTTCTGAATTCGAAAGGAGGGGCTGGACTTGGATTGGTTACTATGCGTATGAAATCAAATCAACCATTAGAATATTCATTTCATTCGCTAAAGGACAATCAAACATTTATGATTATCTCGGTGAATGTAGCTAATTAATTCTACGTGCGAATTCTGACAACAAAATACTGGTAGCAACAGCAACATTAAGCGACTCAGCAGAACCAAATTGTGGAATTGTAACTGGATGTGAAATGAATTGCTTCAACTCTTCCGAAATACCATTACCTTCATTCCCCATCAATAATATCCCAGGAGTTTCTAATTTGCTATGATATACATTTTCACCTTCTAACAAAGCTCCATATATAGGTAGATTCGTTTTGGCTAGATAATCAAGTAAGTCTAAATATACAACTTCTACTCTCAAAAAAGATCCCATTGAAGCTTGAATTACTTTCGTATTATAGCAATCAACCGTTGTTTTAGAACAAATGATTTTTTTTATCCCAAACCAATCTGCTGCACGTAAAATTGTACCTAAGTTTCCTGGATCTTGAACTGAATCTAAGGCTAAAATTAACGAAGGTTCTTCTGAAAAAAATGTTAATTTTTCGACTACCGCAATTAGCTTATTCGGAGTAGTTAAAGTGGAAATTTTCTTCAATTCTTCAGCAGAACAAACATAGTTTTCAGTCCTTTTAACTAACTCATTTTCAAAACCTTCAACAAGTACACAGTATCGAACTAATTGGGGAGCATTTCTCAAAACTTCAAGCACCATTTTCTCTCCTTCGACAAGAAATAAACCCTGTTCTTCCCGATTTTTTTTTTGGTGCAAGCCACGAATTTGTTTTATCTTGTTCTGAGATAGGATATTCACGTTCTCTTTTATATTATTTTTGTTTCGAAATTACGAATTTGAATCGATTAATCTTTATAATATCGCTATTAATCTCACTTCTTACAATTACCACAAGTTGTAAGCAGACAAAATATGTACCTGAGGGAAAGCACTTATTAAAGAAAAATGTCATCAAGGCATCTAAAAGTGAAATCAGTAATGATGATTTTGCAGATATTATTCGCCAAAAACCCAACTACAAAACCTTAGGATTAAAACTTAAACTAGCAGCTTATAACGCTGTCGATTCTGCTAAAGTTGCTGATAAACGCATTCGTAAAAACGAAAAGCTAAAAATCAAAAATCAAAAGTTGCGTACAAAAGAGAAGCGAATCAATGAAAAACGCATTGCACGCGCAAAACGAAAAAACAAAGAATGGTACACTCAACGTATAATTCCATTAAAAGATACCACAGATCCAAAGATGTTTTTCAGAGAATGGTTGAAATACAAATTTGGAGAACCACCTGTTATCTTTGATACCACTTATTACAACAAATCCATTGAGCAATTACAGGTTTTTTTACGCAAAAAAGGATATTACTACGGCAATGTCAGTGGTGAAATTGCATACAAAGACAATAAAAAGGCAATCGTAACATATAAAATTGAACCAGGAAGTCGTTATTATATCGATTCAGTATATCTCGTGGGAAGTAATGAATCAGTAAAAAACTCCTACCGCCAATTTTTCAAAAAAGGAAAGGTAGAACCACTTAGAGGAAAACCATTCGATACCGATATCTTAGACGACCATCGAAGTTATGTTGCAGGATTGATGCGTGATGAAGCCTATTATGGATTTAACTATTCAAGTATTGATTACATAGCAGATACAAACAAGACAACTTACAAAGTAAAATTGGGACTTCGTTTCTCAGATCGTTTGATACAATCACCTGACAATCCAGACAGTGTTATCTCGGTTCCTTATAGACCTTACTTAGTCAAAGATGTTCATTTCCACATACTTGATACGCTCAAGATGTATGGTTTATTTAAACAACAAACACAAGAACTCGGTTTACCTATTTCAAAAGACGGTAATTTGACAACACTTGATACAATGGTGTTTTCTCAAATTTATTTCAATAGAAATGAAAAAATTCGACGAGGAATAGACCCTAAAAAAGATTCGCTCAATACACAGCGTATTGCCAATTTCTATTATAACGGAAAAATGTTTATTAAACCGGGAATTGTAGAATTGCAGAATTATTTGGAAAATGAAAATTATTACAAAGAGTACTATTTAGAACGATCATATTCGCGTTTACTCCAGTTGGATGTTTTCTCGGTTGTCAAACCTCAACTCATAGAAATACCGGGAACCAACTTAGTCGAAGTACACTATTTTCTTGCTCCTTCCGAGAAACAACATTTCAGTTTTGAGCCAAAAGCAACAAACTCCAACGGTTTTCTAGGGATTTCAGCTTCCATCAACTACAACAACCGAAATTTGTTCCGCGGTGCAGAAAAATTCACATTCACACTAAGCGGTGGTTTTGAATCACAACCTCCAATCTTCGATGAATCAGTAGATGGTGAAAAAATCCAAAAAGCAGGAAGAAGCTTTAACACATTTGAGTTTGAACCTGGGGTGAAACTGGATTTACCAGGATTGTTGCCACTGCGTCGTGCTGTATACATGGCAAAACGTCAGCGTGCACGTACAATTATCAGTCTATCTATGAACTATCAAAAACGATCCGACTTCGATAGAAAAAGTTTCCAATTTAGCTACATGTGGCGTTTCTATGGCGATGCAACACAAATATTTCAAATCGGTATGCCTCTAACTTCTACAATTAAATATGTAAATATTGATCGTTCTGATGATTTCACAGACAAACTCAATCAATTGAATGACATATTCTTAAGAAGCACTTATAGCGACCAGTTTATTTGGCAAGATTGGAAAATTACGTACGAGTACAATACAACAGACAAAAAGAATAAACGAAGCAAAGCCAATGTCTATTACAAAACATCATTTGACCCTGCAGGGAACTTTGTTTCACTATTTAAAAATAGTCAAGATACCAACGAACTAGGTCAACGAACAATTTTTGGATTGGGGTATTCTCAATTTTTGAGATTAGATAATGAAATCATATATGCACAACCAATCGGAAAGAAACATAGTTTTAACTGGCGTTTTCTTGCTGGTGCCGGGATGCCGTATGGAAACTCTAAGACATCCTTGCCTTATGACTACAGTTTCTTTGGAGGAGGAGCTAACGACAACAGAGGATGGAGATCTCGAGCGCTAGGACCTGGGGTTTACAAATATTATTTGGATCCAACAAGGACAGCGACACAAATTGGTGATATCCGTATTGCAACTTCAGCAGAGTTTAGAGTTTCTTTAGGTGGTATGTTCAAATTTGCCGTATTCTCTGATATTGGTAACGTTTGGACATGGAATGAAGATGTTAACAGACCTGGTTCTCAATTCACCAAAGATTGGTACAAACAGTTAGCGGTTTCTGGAGGAGTAGGCTTACGTCTTGATTTAAGTTTCTTTGTAGTACGTCTTGATTTCGGAGTTCCATTATCCAACCCATCCTTGCCAAAAGGATCGAGATGGATTTTCCAATCACGTAATGCGTTCAACAATGAAATAAACAGCATACCTGGCTTGGATTTATCAACTGTTCCGAAACCATTTATTCCTATCTTTCACTTCGGTATTGGTTATCCATTCTAAAAAAAATGCCCAATTGAATAATCAATTGAGCATTTAAAAATTATCGAATCACTAATTAAAACAAGTGTTTTTCTGCATGATAAGAAGATCGTACCAACGGTCCGCTTTCAACATATCTGAAGCCTAGTTTCAATGCATAATCTTTGTATTCAGCAAAACGTTCAGGAGTTACAAATTCTGCAATAGGTAAATGTTTTGCCGTAGGCTGTAAATATTGTCCTAATGTTACAATATCAACATCCACAGCTCTTAAATCTTCTAATGTTTCGATGATTTCTTCATGTGTTTCTCCCAATCCCAACATGATACCAGACTTGGTTCTCATTCCTCCCTTTTTGAGTCGGAACAAAACTTCCAAACTTCGATCGTATTTTGCTTGAATTCTAACCTCTTTCGTCAATCTACGAACAGTTTCAAGGTTATGTGAGACGATTTCAGGTGCAACATCAATGATGTTTTGTAAATTTTCCCACTTACCTGCAAAATCAGGAATCAATGTTTCCAATGTTGTACCGGGTGATTGCTGGCGGATTGCTCTAACAGTTTGTGCCCAAATTAATGAACCTCCATCCTTCAAGTCATCTCTGTCAACCGAAGTAATCACAGCGTGCTTTACTTTCATTGTCTTAACACTGTGAGCCACTCTTCCTGGTTCAAACTCATCAACAGCATCTGGTTTTCCCGTTGCTACAGCACAGAAACCACAAGAACGTGTACAGATATTTCCTAGAATCATGAAAGTAGCAGTTCCTTCACCCCAACATTCTCCCATGTTAGGACAATTTCCACTTTCACAAATTGTATGCAGTTTGTGTTCGTCAACTAGTGAGCGAACCATTTTATAATTTTCTCCTGTCGGAAGTTTTACGCGTAACCAACTTGGTTTTTTGATACGTACTCGTGTTTCAGAGATTTCGTTTTGTTGATCCATTATAAACGCAATTGCTTTGAGCTTGCAAAGTTAAAAAATTTATTCTCCCGCTATTCGCAATAATTCATTGTGATTAAGGATAGACAATTTTCGAGTGTGAATTTCAATCAATCCTTCTTCTTTAAAATCTTTCAATAAGCGGATAATCGTCTCTGTTGCAGTACCAATAAAATTTGCTAAATCTTCACGAGATAGGTTGATTGCTTCTTCGTCTTGATATACTTTATCTAAGAAAATCAATGAAAAAGCTAAACGCTCACGAACT
>DATGOZ010000117.1:0-2923 GCA_035305395.1 Taishania sp.
CAGATTTGGTAAAATAACTTGCTTTTTTTCTATCTTTAACCCTATGAAAAAGAGCGAAATTCCTCAAGATGATAGTCCACTCAAGGGTTGGACTAGAGAAGTTTGCTATGCCAAAAACGAAGAAGGGAAGTACGAAGCTGGATTGAGTACCGGCTGGAGTATAAAGAAAGACGCGTTGGATGGAGCTTGGGAAGAGGTTGAGCGTCGAATTAATGAAGCACTTCAAAAGGTTCGTGCCAATGAAGCTAGTCCTATTCTCTATTTCATGGAGAAGTCGTTGATGGATGAAGGTGTACTTGCTCATTATACTGGTATTTGGAAGTGGAGAGTCAAACGCCATCTCAAGCCTCAAGTTTTTTCTAAATTGAATGATAAGGTATTGCAGAAGTATGCCAATGCATTCGAAATTAGTATTGACGAACTAAAAAACTTTAAATAAATTGCAGGAATTCAAACATTACCAATCAGCTCATTGTGAAAATGGGGTAACAATAGGATTGCTGAGACAGGCTGGTTTACATCAAATAACGGAGCCTTTGGCTTTCGGTATTGGTTCAGGTTTATTTTATATCGATATACCCTTTTTGACGCTACAAAGTGGACCAGCAATTTCGTTTAGAAGTATTCCTGGGAGTATCTTTAAAAGAACGTGTAAGGCGTTTGATGTGAAGTTGCAATCTCATAAGTATCGTGATGAAGATAAGGCGATGGCCGAAATGGATGCTTTGCTTGCTGAAGGGAAATCTATTGGTTGTCAAGTGGGTGTTTACCATTTGACGTATTACCCAAAAGAATATCGCTTTCACTTTAATGCACATAACATGATTGTTTTCGGAAAGGAAGGTAATGATTACCTCGTTTCTGATCCGATTATGGAAGAGACAACACGTCTCGCATCTGAGGACATGCGTAAAGTTCGTTTTGCAAAAGGTGTATTTGCTCCTCGTGGACATATATATTATCCAACACAGGAAATTCATGCAACGGAAGATCAGATCAAACGTGCAATTGTAAAAGGAATTAAGCGTAATTGTGGTGAAATGCTTCGCATTCCAGTTTGGTTTATTGGTGCAAAAGGAATTAATCATACTGCGAAAAATATTCGTAAGTGGAAAAGTAAATATGGTGATCGTAGAGCAGCATTAAATCTTGGACAAATTGTTCGCATGCAAGAAGAAATTGGTACAGGTGGTGGTGGATTTAGATTCCTATATGCAGCCTTTTTAGAAGAATCGGCAGCTATTTTAGGAAACGATGAACTGTTGAGAGCTTCTGAAATGTTTACAAATGCTGGTGATATGTGGCGCGATAGTGCGGTACAAATGGCTGGAATCTACAAAGGTCGCTTGAGCTCACAGGCAGATTATAACCTAAGTGCTGATATGTTAACTGAAATCAGCGCTGTAGAAAAAGAAGCATTTTTATACTTGGATAAGATTAAATTGTAAATGCAAAATTTACCAGCCATACAAATAAACCAACTCGAAAAAAGATTTGCTCGATCTGAAACGATTGCAGTGAAGCGAATCGATTTGGAAATTTGTCGAGGTGAGAAGTTCGGTATTTTTGGTCCAAATGGGGCAGGGAAGACAACTCTTATTTCGATGTTATGTGGCATTGTTCAACCAACTAGAGGTGAGGTCAACTATCAGTTGAATGGTAGTTCTCTTACTCCTAAAAATACGCTTTCATACATTGGTTATGTACCTCAGGATTTTGCATTTTTTTCTGAGTTAACGCCAGTGCAGAATTTAAAATACTTCGGGAAGTTATATGGCATAAAATCGCAAAAATTAACTGAAAAAATTGATTTAGTTCTAAAAAGACTCGGTTTAGAGCAATTTAAGCATAAGAAAATTGCAAGCTTTTCAGGTGGAATGAAACGTCGCGTAAATTTAGCAATTGGATTGTTACACGATCCACAATTTTTATTTCTTGATGAGCCAACTGTTGGGGTTGATATCCAAAGTAAGTTAGTAATCATGGAATTGCTCAATGAATTGAATGCAAACGGAACGACTATTATTTACACATCTCATCATTTGAAGGAAGCAGAAGATTTTTGTAATCGCATTGCCCTCATTGATAAAGGAGAGGTAATTGGTTTAGGAACTTTAGAAGAATTGAAAGTGCGTTATCATGCGAATGATTTGGAGGACTTGATGATTCAATTAACTGGAAATCAACTGCGGGATTCATGAGAAAGATTGTAGCGTCCATTCAAAAAGAATTGCAGATTCTTTGGCATGATAAGGTTGGTTTGACTTTGTTGTTTGTGATGCCGATTGTGTTGGTTTTTATCATCACCTTGGTTCAAGATAGTGCTTTCAAATTGGTCAACGAAAATCGTTTGGAATTAATGGTTTCAAATGCTGATGAGGGCCACCTAGGAGATTCACTCATTTGTTTGCTTGAAAAGTCGGGTAGTTTTGACATTGAGCGAGTAGATGATTTGAAAGAGCACGCGATGCAACGTCAAGCATTGTCAAAAGGGAAATTAGCAAGTATCTATATACCTCGAAATTTTTCAGATGCAATTCAAGCAAACACTGGTTCAGTGACGAAATCCATTTTACATGAATTCGGAATGGTTGATGATTCAGTTTTTGTGCGCAAGAAAGCTGAACGTATTCGCATTTATTTTGATCCTGTTTTACAAGAAAATTTCCAATATACATTAGTTTCTAATTTGGAAACTGTTATTGCTGGATTAGAAAATAAGGTGATTCTTGATCAGCTGTTTGTTGAAATGGGGTATGATGAAATTCCACCGCATATTGCAAAACAGTTAGTCGGTGGTGGAAGTAAGGTTGTAGCAAAACAAGCCACCTTGGATCACAATCAAAAATTGATACCAAATTCATCACAACACAATGTTCCTGCTTGGTCCATTTTCGCTATGTTCTTCATGGTTGTTTCACTG
>DATGOZ010000118.1:0-8848 GCA_035305395.1 Taishania sp.
TAGTACGGATAACTTCAATAGGATGTGCACCTACAGAGGTTTCTCCAGATAGCATCACGGCATCAGCACCATCTAATACCGCATTTGCAACATCGTTTACTTCTGCACGAGTAGGCATGATGTTGGAAATCATCGACTCCATCATCTGAGTTGCTACTATCACAGGTTTTGCATTCAATCTAGCACGATTGATTATCATTTTTTGTATCAATTGTACACTTTGAAACGGTACTTCAACACCGAGATCTCCACGGGCTACCATCAATGCGTCTGCCTCTTTAATAATTTCCTCAATTGCAGCCACAGCCTCAGGTTTTTCAATTTTTGCAATAACCTTAGCTTTTGCCCCTCTCGAATTAATGATATTTTTTAATTCTTTTACATCTTGAGGACTTCTTACAAATGAAAGTCCAATCCAGTCAACTCCATGCTCTAACGCAAAATCTAAATCTCTTCGGTCTTTTTCTGTAAGTGAAGGCATCGAAATGGCTGTATTCGGGAAGTTAACTCCTTTTTTGGAAGAAAGAATTCCTCCATGTAGTACGCGTGCCGTAAATTCAGATTCCTTATCTGTTTCAACAACCTCTAACATCAATTTACCATCATCCAACAAAATGCGTTCCCCTGGATTCACATCTCTTGGAAGTTGTTCATAGTTAATCGAAAAGTGAGAAGCTGTCCCTTTAACCTCTTGTGTTGTGATTTTTACAATTGAACCATTTTCCAACAATACGCCGTTGTTTTCCATCTCGTGCGTTCTGATTTTTGGTCCTTGTAAATCAGCAAGTACAGCTACGTTTAATGCTAATTCTTCGTTTAATTCTCTGATATTTTTTAAAGCTTCCAAGTGAGCTTCATAACCACCATGCGAAAAGTTTAGTCTACAAACGTTCAAACCCTCTAAGAACATTTGTTTCAATGTTTCTTTTTTTGCGGTTGAAGGTCCTAACGTTGCGACAATTTTTGTTTTTTTCATTTTCTAAAATATAATATGTTCTGTGCTTGGAAGTGTTTCAGGATCAAACTGAAAAACCGCAAGTACACTCGGATTTTGTCTTATCTTATCTTGTAATTCATCAAGGTTAATGACGTTGCATTTGTGGATAAATAAGAAAAAATCGATAGTTGGTTTTTCAGGGATCAACAACTTCCCATCACACTTATTTTTAATTAAATAATAGTTCACACGATTCTCGTCTTCATAATATTCGAACATCGTGTGTGCTTGATGAGTGACGACACCTTTTTTGGTTGTTGAGATAATAAATGACTCTAAAGATTGTTCTAGATGAAATCCCAACGTTGAATTCAAACTCCACGCTAGCCTATAATCATTATGATGACTACAAATACCTAATAAATTGTAGTCTATCTCATTATCAAATTCCAACAGATGTTTTTTCTGTTTTACCATTTAATTGATAATTATAAGTAACGCTTAGTTTTAAATCAGTACAAAGGTACTCATTATTTAATTTCTAACGATTAAATTGTTGTTATTAAAACCTTTCCTGTTGCTAATAAACTACTTAGTTCAACTTTTTGGTTGTTTGATGTAAACGTACTTTAAATTCATTTGTTCCATCTGATTTGCAACCAATCCTTTTACTCTTGCATTCAACAAGATGAGCATATTGTCTACAAATAAAGGTACAACTACCGCATTTTCAGCAATCAGTGATTGAGCCTTTATAAAATGATAACTGCGTTTTTTTGAATCTGTTTCTTTAATTGCTAGTTCAAAATGCTTATTATAATCTTCATTCTTGAAATTGAATTTGTTTATGCGATTATTGTTTGAATAGAATAATTCTAAAAATGTTATCGGACTAGGAAAATCTGCAATCCAACCTGATCGCCAAATTTGAGCGCTACCATCAGCAATAGCCTTATCTTTTTCTTCTAATGAACATGTGTGAATTGTGAAATTAAGATTAAGATTCTTCTTCATTAATTCAACAAATCCTTTTACAAACATATAACCCTTCGAATGTTCGTCTCCACTAACATAAATTTCAGTTTGTGGAAATCCATTCCCATTTGGATATCCAGCTTTAGCTAGCAATGTTTTTGCTTTTTCTAAATTGTAGGAGTGAATTGTTGTTTCATTTAAAGCTCCTTCAATTACTGGTACGAAGCCATTTACTGGAGCGTATCCATTTCCACCCAAATATTTTTCAATGATTTCATTTTGATCAACAGCATAGTAGATTGCTTGACGTAAATCTTTATTTGCAAAAATGCCATGTTCTGTATTAAATCCTAAATAATCAATGTTTAAACTCAGTGAGGATTCTACTTTGTGTTTGATATTCTTCCCAGCTACAGCATCTTGAAGAGATCCAAAAATATTGTTTACTTCATCTGATGGGATGTTACTAATGAGATCAACCTCTTTATTTCTGAAGGCAGTCATTTCACTCTTCTTATCTGAGAAATAGATATATTTAATAGAGTGTAAATAAGGAAGTTGATTTCCGGATTCGTCTTGTTTCCAATAATTTTTATTCTTCTCCAAAACAATATTGTCATTGTCCTTTTTAACAAATTTAAATGGTCCAGTTCCAACAGGATGAAGTTTAATCTTATCACCATATTTTTCAAATGCTTCATGAGGGAAAATGACCGTGTTTTCTCTTGCAAGAACAGCTTCAAAACCAACGTATGGCTGCTTTAACGTGATTTCTATTTTGTTGCCAATGACTTTGATTCCAGAAACACCTTTTGCATTCAACTTCTTTGTTGAAGAAACTTGATATTCTGACGCTCCCTTGATGAGATCAATTAAAATACTATTCGTTGAATTTAGAGCATTTCCTGAACAAGCAAAGTCGAGCGAATATTTTACATCTTCGGCTGTAAGTTCTCTACTTCCTCCCCCAAAACAAGCATCTTCATGAAAACGGATCCCACTATTGATTTCAATAGTGTAGATGTCACTTCTTTCGTTGACCTTGAAAGATTTAGCAATGTTTGGTTCTATTTCCAATGTGTTAGGATTGACACTAAATAGTGTCTCGTATATCTGAGAAGTAATCTGCAAAGCATTTAGGTGATCTATTGATGCTGGAAAAAGATTATTGATTTTATCTGAAATTGCAATAGTTAGTTCTCCTCCAGAAGTTTTATCTCCTTTTATTGAAACGATTTCTTTTTGATCAATCTTCGTTTTACAAGCGAAGCAAGTCAAGATTACAATGAGGTTTATAAAAGTAAACTTTTTCATTTTTGAGTGAATTAGATATAAGTAATTTATTGGTTCGTTTGGTAGAATGGAAAGTGAAAGGTAGAATATTAATATCCTACCTTGTTTCTTACTCTTTCCAATACAGTTTTAGCATACGCTCGAGCTTTTGCTTCTCCGATTTTTAATGCGTCAATAATTTCATCTTGATTTTGCATCAAATACCAATATTTTTCACGCTGCTCTTTATATTTCTCAATGATTAATTCAAATAGGGCTTGTTTTGCATGTCCATACCCATATCCACCTGCAAGGTAAAGGGATCTCATTTCCTCAATTTGAGGTTCTGAAGCCATTAAACGATACAGCGCAAAAACATTACATGTATCTGGATCTTTAGGCTCTTCCAACTCTTTACTGTCAGTTTGGATAGACATTATTTGCTTTCTCAAGGGTTTGTCTTCTAAGAAAATATTGATATAGTTATTGCGAGATTTACTCATTTTTTGCCCATCAGTACCGGGAATGATTTTCGTGTTATCATTACTAACACCTTCTGGAATAACAAACGTTTCTCCAAATTGGGAATGGAATCTTGCAGCAACATCACGTGTGAATTCTAAGTGTTGGTCTTGATCCTTTCCAACAGGCACAAAGTTAGCATCGTACAATAAAATGTCAGCTGCCATTAACATTGGATAAGTAAATAATCCTCCATTGACATCGTTCAAACGGTCTGCCTTATCCTTAAATCCATGAGCAAGACTTAAACGAGAATATGGAAACAAACAGAGTAGATACCACATAAGCTCTGTCACTTCAGGTATTTGACTTTGTCTGTAGAATACAGTTTTTTGAACATCAACTCCAAAGCTAAGCCATGCAGCAGCTGTAGAAATCGTATTTTCTTTTAACTCTTTAGGGTCTTTGATTTGTGTAAATGAGTGTAAATCAGCAATAAATAGATAGGCTTCATTCTCAGATTTATTCGCCATTTCAATTGCTGGAATTATTGCACCCAATAAATTTCCTAAATGTGGAGTACCAGTACTTTGTGTCCCCGTTAATATTCTTGTCATAATAAGGTTTTGTAGTGCGAAGATACACATTATTCTTGGCTTGAAAAGTGAATTTCGACTTCGGTTTTTTATAAAAATGGACATTATTTTGAATTAAACTAGTATTTTAAAGCAACAAAAAGTCTAAAAGCACTACTTTTGTTATCAATTAATCCGCATTATGAGATTTGAATTAACCAAAGAATTTATTGAACAGACTCGTGAGGCCATTGCTCGCAATGATCAAGAATGGTTAATGCATAATGTCATTGAGTTGCACTTCGCTGATATTGCTGAAATTTTGCAACCTTTAAATAATAAGGAAGCTAAATTCATCTATTATTTAATGGATGAAGATCAGCAAGCGGATGTGCTGATGGAGTTGGATGAAGATGTACGAGATCGTTTTCTCGCATCTTTGTCAATTAAAGAAATTGCTGACCAATTAGAAAACTTAGATTCAGATGATGCAGCAGATATCTTGGGAGATCTTTCTGATCAAAAAGTTCAAGAGGTAATTTCTCAAATGCAAGACAACGAGGCAATTGGTGATATCGTTGACTTGTTGAACTACGACGAAGATACTGCGGGTGGTTTGATGCAGAAAGAGTTTATCAAGGCAAAGGTTGACTGGCCAGTAGATAGAGCTTTGGTTGAACTTAGAAGACAAGCAGAGGATGTTGAACAAGTATTTACGATTTATGTAGTTGATGATATTGGTCGTTTAGTTGGTGTATTGTCTCTAAAACGCTTGTTGTTTGCAAAGCCAAAAACTAAGATTGCGGATTTATATCAAGGTAAAAATATTATTTCTGTTAAGACAAATGAAGCTGCAGAGGATGTTGCCAAAATCATGGAAAAATATGGTTTGGTTTCTATACCTGTTGTAGACTTACAAAATAAATTGGTTGGTCGAATTACCATAGACGATATGGTCGATTTAATCAAAGAAGAAGCAGATAAAGACTTCCAATTGGCATCCGGAATCTCTGAAAAAATTGAGTCAACTTCAACGATTTGGAAAATCTCTCGTGCTCGTTTGCCTTGGTTAATTATTGGAATGTTAGGAGGTATTTTGGGTGCTCAGGTAATTTCTGGTTTTGAAGCAGAGATTTCTTCTGTACCTGCATTGGCATTTTTTATACCATTGATTACAGCGATGGGAGGAAATGTTGGTGTACAATCTTCTGCAATTGTGGTACAATCTCTTGCCAAAGGAGCAGATATTTTTGACAGCGTACTTAAGAAAGTTGGTAAGGAAACATTAGTTGCTTTAATAAATGGTATTCTTCTTTCGACATTGATATATGGTATTGGAGTTTTGTTTGAAGGTACTACCTTAGCAATTGTAGTGAGCGCTTCCTTATTTACGGTTATTATTTTTGCGTCGATTTTTGGTACGCTGATTCCACTTGTATTGAATAAATATAATATTGATCCAGCTCTTGCAACTGGACCTTTCGTCACCACGCTTAATGATGTGATTGGCCTCTTTATCTATTTCACTGTAGGAATGCTCTTATATCATTTATAAAATGAAAGTCCTTTTTATTGACACTGTTCATACTGTTTTAGAAGATCGATTAACTTCTCTTGGGTTTGAATGTATTGATGGCACAACCTTCAATTATGATGAGTGTGTTGAAGCGTTAAAAAATGGTATTAATGGAATTGTCATTCGTTCTCGTTTCAGAATGGATGCAAATTTTCTAGCACATGGAAAAGATTTGAAATTCATTGCAAGATCTGGAGCAGGGATGGAAAATATTGATATTGCCTATTGTGATCAACGAAGAATAAAGTTGTTTAATTCCCCTGAAGGAAACAGAACTGCAGTTGCTGAACATGCCTTGGGAATGCTTTTGGCCTTATTTAATCAATTAAAAAAAGGAGATACAGAAGTTAGAAAAGGTATTTGGGATCGTGAAGGAAATCGTGGTATTGAATTGACAGGAAAAACAATTGGAATTATAGGTTACGGCAATAATGGCTCTGAATTTGCTAAATTATTGAAAGGATTCGATACCAAAGTTTTGGTATATGATAAATATAAAACGGGATTTTCGTCTGAAAATGTTCAAGAAGTTACTTTGGATGAATTATACAACCAAGCTCAAATTATCAGTTTTCATATCCCACAGAATCAAGAAACATTGTTTTGGGCAAATACCGATTTTTTTAATAAAGTAAAGAATCCATTTTATTTAATAAATCTATCTCGGGGTAAGATTGTAAGTGCAGATGCACTGGTCGATTCATTGGAAAATGGCAAGTGCCTTGGAGCTGTTTTGGATGTTCTAGAGTTTGAAAGTTCAAGTTTCGAAAATTTCATGCAATCAGAAATGCCCGAAGCTTTCAAAAAACTAATCAATAGTGATAAAGTTTTGCTTTCTCCACACGTCGGTGGTTGGACTGTTGAAAGCTACTTTAAATTGAGTAATGTTTTAGCCGATAAGATTGAAAGCTATTTTAAATCATAAGATTGTTTGAATACGAATGAATTTCTAAGAGAAAATCAATATCTTCTTCTATTTTATTGCCAATAACCACGAGGTTTGCACCAGCGTCGTGTAGATTTTTGATTTGCTCCAAAGAGCGTATACCTCCTCCAACAATAATTGGTTGACCAAGTTTGACAAGTGTTTGTACCAGATCAGGTTGAACAGCATTTTGAGCACCGCTTCCTGCATCTAGAAAAATTACTTTGTGACCAATTTGTTTTCCAGCTAACGCAGTTTTGTACACAATTGAATGGTTGTGGTGTGGAATTGGTGTTGTCTGACTTACATAGGCAACGGATGATTGACTTCCACCATCAATGAGTAGATAAGAAGTTGATATGATTTCTAGATTTGATTTGTCTAAAAATTCAGCTGCCTGTACATGATGGGTAATTAAGAAATCTGGATTTCTTCCAGAGATGAGGTTGAGCAATAAAATTCCATCAGCATCATTCGAAACCTGATTGGAGGATCCAGGGAAAATAATGACAGGTATAGATGTTGTCGATTTAATTCGCGAAATTACATCCGAAAAATCTAACGGATTTACAGTGCTACCCCCAACAAAAATGTAAGATGCTTTTGAAAATTCAATCTTGCGAACTAAATAGTCTAGCTGATCAATAGATTGGATTTTTTCAGGATCTATTAAAATTGCAACTTGTTTTTTATTTATTATTCCTTCTAAGAAACTCTGCATCTATAGTGGTCTTTTGGGTTCACAGTTTATAGTGAATACGACATCATCAATCACTATCGAATTCAAATTTATTAAAAAATGTTGGTCTTCTCTTCTAAATCGACAAGTGAAAATATTATCCTTAAAGTCGAGAATTAATAAGTCTTGTTTAAAGATGATTCCTTTTCGATTGGCAAGTTTGTACAAAGACTCTTTGCACGACCATGCTTTAGTCATTTCAAGTTCGTCTGCTGTGTTTAGTAATGCAATCTCGTCTTCATTTAAGAATTTACTATATAATCTTTGCGCTTTATTAGATGTTGGTTCAATATCTAACCCAATTTCAAAATCTTTCGAGATAGCTATTGCACTTTTATTTTGTGTATGACTGATTGAAATAAAAAATTCGTCGCCTATTCGTGGTGCTCCCGATGGCAAGTAATTTATCGTTTCATTTGGAAATAGACGGTTTTTTAAGATTCGCGTTGATAAAAACTCATATTTACGTTTGATACTATTGAATGAATCGAATCGCTTGTGCTCTTCTGTGTCAAGTTGGTGTAAATAGGGTTCCATGTCATATGGTTGGTACTCAATGACATGTGTTTCTATATGCTCAATTTCTACTTTTTTGAACCGAATCATGGGGTAAAACTACCGTTTTTTCCATTTTTTTTGAAAAAAATGCAGAATTAAAGATTATTTAGTGAAAGGTCGTTAAATTACCTTCATATGTTTTGATTTTAATTTGTAGTGTGTCAAAATGAGGTGTAAACGGTATTTTCTTGAATATCTAAGGGTTTCATTTTAAAATCTTTTGATATATATTTGTTAATGAAAGTTAAGATATCTGAATTTTTATTTTTTTTAACAAAAGGTTAATTCATACATAAAATTCATATATTTACGGCTTCGTTGATAAGAAATAAGTTAAAAAAATAGACTGTACTTATGCTAAAAAATCTACATTTGTTGATTCTAAGTGTTTTGTTGTCAGCTACTTACTCTTTTTCTCAATCCGGTCTCGGAACGATTAGAGGGTCAGTGATTGATGGTGACACAAAGCAGCCGGTACCTTACGCTAAGGTACTGTTGATCCAGAATGGAACGGTTAAAGGTGGTGCTAACACCGATGATGATGGTAAGTTCCAAATTAATTCAGTTGCTCCAGGTTCCTACGATGTTGAAGTAAGGAATGAGGGGGAAGGTTACCAACCCACACAATTGGCTGGAGTTATTGTGAACTCCGAAAGAATTACTTTCTTAGACAATATGGAGGTTTCAAAACCTTCAGATGTTAAGCAAATTGATGAGGTTGTTGTAACTACGTATAGGGTGCCGTTAATTAGTAAAGATGGTGCTGCTTCTGGAGCAACTGTAACGCGTGAAGATATTTCTCGTTTGCCAGTTCGTTCTGCTGCTGGTG
>DATGOZ010000119.1:0-2356 GCA_035305395.1 Taishania sp.
ATGTTGCGATTTGAGATTTTGTGAGTTAAATAATTCTCATTTCCGAAGTTTTGCTAATTTCAATTCAGTATTAGCTTCGCTACTGCTTTCATCATTCAATATTCTACATTCAATATTCAGTATTCTACATTCAGTATTCTAAAGGTCTTTTCTAAACGTATGAATATCGTTGTGATTTTCTTCAATCTTATCTTTCACATCTTTGATAGATTTAGTAAGAATGAATAAATCCTCAGTTGCATTTTGTTTAAGCCATCTCCAACTTTCTTCTTCACTTTCGATACACATTGCCATGTGGTAAAGCAAATCAAAGTTGTGTGTTAACAACCACTTTTGAGCAGATTCATTTCCTTCAGCAGCGTTGATAAAAGCCATTAAATGGGCATAACCGTTTTTGACCAACCAATTTCTAGCCTCATCTTTTAGATAAATTGCATAGGTTGCCATGAATAACTCTTTATAGCCATTGTCTTTGAGCCAAAGCATGATATCGTCGTTACCCTCAATTGCTTTTGACCAAGCTAGAATAATCTTCGGATCGTAATCGATCGGTTTCAATTGCGTCACTTGAGTCTGTTCGACTTCAATTTTTCGAGTTTTATTCTTTTTGAAAATTCCAAACATGTTACACAATTTAAAGCGGATAGAAGATATACGCCATGATAATTGCAATTATTGCACCGATGAGATCAGTTAACAATCCAATTCCGGCAGCATAACGCGTATTGGCGATTTTTACAGAACCAAAATACAAAGCTAAGACATAAAAAGTAGTCTCTGTACTTCCTTGGAATGTTGCAGCTAATTTTGCTGTGAATGAATCTACACCAAAAGTTTCAAACGTTTCTAGCATCAATCCTCGCGCACCAGAACCACTAAATGTCTTCATGTACGCAACAGGTAAGGCATCGACAACTTGATCAGCAAAAATACCAATCATTGCCAATCCACTTTTGATAACATCCTGAATACCGTCCAATGTTCCAGAAGAACGAAGCAAGGAAATAGCGACAAGTATTGCTACCAAATACGGAATGATATTAATTGCTGTTTGGAAACCATCTTTTGCTCCTTCGATAAATTTATCGTAGACATTGATTTTATTTTTGACAGCCAACAAAATGAAGGTTATCACGATGGTCAACAAAAGTAAATTTCCTCCAACTTTCGAGATTACTTCGGTGTATTGAGGATTTTCAATGATGAAATAGAGTAGTGCCCCAAGAAATAAAGATAATCCACCTAAATATCCGAGAACAATTTTGTTCAATAAATTGATTCGTTGCTTTATCGCCACCATTACGATTCCGCAAATAAGCGTAAAGAACGTAGTGAAAAGGATTGGAATAAAAACCTCCGAAGGATTAACAGATCCTGCTCCTGAACGGAATGCCAAGACAGAAACCGGAATGATTGTCAACCCAGCAGTATTAATAACCAAAAACATGATTTGCGCGTTGGATGCTGTTGTTTTAGACGGATTCAATTCCTGCATTTCTTTCATCGCTTTTAGTCCAATGGGCGTCGCTGCGTTGTCAAGTCCCAACATGTTGGCACTTAAGTTCATCATAATCGAACCGACAGCCGGGTGATCTTTTGGAATTTCTGGAAATAATTTCGCAAATAACGGAGCAACAGCTCTTGAAAGCAGACGCACAGCACCTCCTTCCTCTCCAATTTTCATGACACCCAACCAGAGACAAAGTGCTCCAGTGAGGTAAAGTGACAATTCGAAACCACTTTTAGCTGCATCAAACAACGCTTTGACCATGTCGTCAAAAATGTTGACATCTTGCCAAAAGATTAGTTTACATAACCCCACAATAAACGGAATGACAAACATTCCAATGAAAATTCGATTCAATAACATGAAACGAATATCATAAAATTATTTATGCAAGAATGATTTTTGAAAAAAAGGTTTAAATAGGGGGATGTTAATAATTGCTATTTGAAAATTGAAAATTTTGATTGGAGGTTTGAAAAATCCTCCCCCTCAGTCCCCCTCCAAAGGGGGAAGTTAGTTCTCAGTTCTTTAAGTGATTCAATAACGACATCAAAAACAGCTTAATTTCATTTGCTCCGTTGGGCGAACAGCCAAGATATTGCCTTTACTTTTCAAAAAATGCTTCAAACGACGATTTTTGAGAGAAAATGCTTAAAAAAACAATAAAAAAAAGATTGAATCAGAACCGATTGATTGACATTTGCCTACATGGAATGGCGAATCTGAACTAAAGTACAATTGATTTCTCTCCGAAAACTCACGCTAATTTTTTGAAATCCCATAAAGTACCGAATTACTCGCGAAAGCTACTGTCAACAACAAACTAAAGCCGAAGTTCCGCTTGCGCTA
>DATGOZ010000120.1:0-3526 GCA_035305395.1 Taishania sp.
CTTGCTCTAATTCTTCAATTGCTTTTTTTCTATCCTTGTTGATGAGCGATAAATCTGCTTTTGTTCGTTGTAATTCAAATTCGATTTTCTTAGGAAACTTAGCAGGTTCGTCAGATTTTTTTGAGCTAGATTTTCCTTTGTTATTTTGTTTAGCAGCTTTTGATTGTTTTTGCTTTTTTGCAGCAGCTTTAGCTGCGCTATTATCTTTTTGCATTTCCAAAGCAGCATCAAGCTTGTCTAAGCTCACCTTTGCTTCAGCATAATTTCCTAATTTGATATTTGTCTTTGCACTCCACAATTCTCCAATGTAATTGGATGGGTCGTTCGAAAAATATTTGTTGATAAACTTGAAGCTCTTTAGAGCTGTTTCATAATCACGACGATAATAGTATGCCTTTCCAATAGTAATCCAGTTTTCATCAATGTAATTGTTGTGTTCAGCATTTTTTTTGGATGGCTTGTCATTACTCGGCATGCTGTGATCTGTAATCACCTTTTTTACCTTAGAAATAGCTGTATCGATAGGAGCGTAGTACGCTTCAATTTCCGATTCATTTGGAAGTGCTTCGATTGGAAGAACGTTGTAGTAATCTTCTGCAACATTTGCTCTATAAGATGCCAATGAAACATTGAGAAGTTCATTGGCATTAAAGTGTCCATTAAAACGTGCATTTACATAGTGAAACGAGCGATTAACTGCTGTATTCTTTTCAGTTGAACAAGCATACGTAAGCGCTAAAATCCAAAGCGTAAATATTCCAAATTTTATAAATCTATTCATGTAAGGTTAGCTCCCTTCAGCAATTTTTTATACCAATAACACCAAAAACTGCACTTTATTGTATAGTTGGTGAATTAGTTAGGCAATATTTGTAAATACTTGCTGAATATCGTCATCGTCTTCGATTTTATCCAACATTTTTTCGATATCAACAAGTTGTTCTTCTGTAAATTCTACTGGTGAAGTAGGTATACGTTGTAAAGTAGATTTTTCAACATCGATTCCTAATCCTTCTAAAGCTGCACTCAAAGTTCCGAAAGAAGTATAATCTCCATAAACGAAAATTTTATCTTCAACAACTTCAATTTCTTCTAAACCAGCATCGATTAATTCTAATTCTAGTTCTTCAATATCTATTTTGTCTGTTTTGATAAATTCAAACACAGCTTTTCTGTTAAACATGAATTCAAGCGATCCATTTGGAACAATACTTCCTCCTGCTTTGTTGAAGTATGATTTAACATTTGCTACAGTACGTGTAGGATTGTCTGTTGCACACTCTACAAATACCAACACACCATGAGGCCCTTTTCCTTCATAATTTACTTCGATGTATGCATCAACATCTTTTGCAGTTGCTCTTTTGATTGCAGCATCGATATTATCTTTTGGCATGTTTTGCGCCTTCGCATTTCGAATTGCTGTACGCAACGCAGCATTCATGTCTGGATCAGACCCCCCTTCTTTTGCTGCCATTGTAATTGCTTTCCCAAGTTTTGGAAACAATTTAGACATTTTATCCCAACGCTTTTCTTTTGCTGCTCTACGATATTCAAACGCTCTTCCCATGCTTGATAATACTAAAGATTTATACTTTTTTGAATTATAATTTTTGCAAAAATAAAAAATTACATCAAAAATAATTCATGATTTGTGATTGTCAAAATTATATTGATTATAACCCGTTTAGTGCCTAATTAGATTGAGATTCAACTTTTAATAAAGAACAGTTTGTTTTCAATAGAATTTCATTTGCTACACGTTTTATTTCGGAACCTGTTATTTGGTTGTAAATTAACCATTCTTCGTTTATTCCATTGGCATCTCCGAGCAACTCGAAGATACAAAGATTCATAGCTCTGTTTAATATTCCCTGTTCTTGGAATTCTTTTGAAGTACGGATTTTAATCATCAATCGTTGTAATTCAACCGAATTGATTTCTTCTTGTTTAATTTTTTCTAACTCACTCCACAAAGCTTCATCTAGTGTTTCAAATGAAACTCCGTTAACTAGTTTCCCAGAAATAACCAACAATCCTTCATCAAGTGACCCAGTGATATAAGCAGAAATTTCAGAAACCAATTCTTTCTCTTTTTTCAGAATTCGATACAATCTTGATGATTTATCACGACCTAATGCATCTGATAAAACATCTGCAACATAATAATCCGGATTCTTACGCTCAGGCATTTTGAAAGCGTAATAAAAAGCATTTACTGGTACTTTTCGTTGAATCGTTTTTTCTCGATATTCAACCTGCGCAGGCTCTTGTTTCAAAATGCGAGCGTACTTTTTCCCCGATGGAATAGAACCATACCATTTCTCTACAACTTCTTTGATATAATCAAGCTCAAAGTTACCAGCAATACAGAGAATAGCATTGCTTGGAGAGTAATGTTTTTTGAAGAAAGCTTTTACATCGTCCATTGTAGCATCTTCGATGTGCTTGATTTCTTTTCCAATTGTAGCCCATTTATACGGGTGTACTTTATATGCTAATGGGCGTAGTTGCAACCAAACATCACCATAAGGTTGATTCAAATAACGTTGTTTGAATTCTTCGATGACAACATTTCTTTGAACCTCCAAGCTTTTTTCTGTGAAAGCCAATGATAACATTCTGTCGCTTTCCAACCACAAGGCTGTTTCGAGGTTTTGTGCAGGTACAACATCGTAATAATTCGTTATATCATTGCTTGTAAAGGCATTGTTTTCTCCACCTGCATTTTGTAGAGGTGTATCGAAATCAGGGATATTTATTGAACCACCAAACATAAGGTGTTCAAATAAATGCGCAAATCCTGTTTTTGTTTCATCTTCATCTCTCGCCCCAACATCATACAATGTGTTAACTACAGCCATTGGTGTTGTCGTATCCTTGTGGAACAAGACTGTTAACCCATTTTTTAATACAAACTTTTCAAAGTGTATCATTAGAATTTAAATTTTGATGTGGTTTGTTCTGCTAAAGCTTCTCTATACTCTGCAATAATTTCTTCAACAACCTCTTTAGCAGGTTTTATCTCATCGATTAAACTAGAAACTTGTCCAATTTCTAATTCTCCATCAATTAAATCTCCTTCAAACATGCCTTTTTTTGCACGACCTCTACCGAGAAGTTTTTCTAATTCTTCTACAGAAGCACCTTTTGCATATGCTTGTTCTACTCGTTTGTAAAATTCATTTTTCACCAAACGAACAGGTGTAATCTCTTTTAATGTCAATTGCGTATCACCTTCTCCAACAGCCAAAATCGCTTTTTTGAAATGTTCGTGAGCACTTGATTCTGGTGTTGCAACAAAACGACTTCCAATCTGAACACCGTCAGCACCTAGATTCATTGCTGCCAATACCCCTCTTCCTGTACCGATTCCTCCTGCTGCAATCAATGGAATTTTAATTGCTCTTGCTACGGCAGGAATCAAACAAAATGTTGTTGTTTCATCGCGACCGTTATGCCCCCCTGCTTCAAATCCTTCTGCTACCACTGCATCCACTCCTGCTTCTTGAGCTTTTAGGGCGAA
>DATGOZ010000121.1:0-4481 GCA_035305395.1 Taishania sp.
AAAGTTCCTTCACTTAGAGATATTACAGTTGCTAATTTGTTTTTTGAAAATTCAACGCGTACTCGTTTATCTTTCGAACTTGCAGAAAAACGCTTGTCTGCTGATGTTGTCAATTTTAGTGCAGCAAGTAGTTCGGTGAAGAAAGGGGAAACGCTTATCGATACAGTAAACAATATTTTGTCAATGAAAGTGGATTTAGTGGTGATGCGTCACCCAAATCCAGGAGCAGCGAAATTTCTTTCTGAACGTGTGAATGCACGTGTGATAAACGCAGGTGACGGAACACATGAACATCCAACTCAAGCACTTTTAGATGCATTTTCTATTCGCGAACAATTGGGGACGTTGGAAGGTAAAAAAGTTGTGATTGTTGGTGATATTTTACACTCACGTGTAGCGCTTTCAAATATTTACTGCTTACAAAAAATGGGAGCAGAAGTAATGGTTTGTGGTCCAACAACGTTGATTCCGAAATACATTTCAGAATTAGGTGTGAAAGTTGAGCACAACCTGCGTAAAGCTCTTGAATGGTGTGATGTTGCGAATATGCTGCGTATTCAATTGGAACGTCAGGATATCAAATATTTTCCTTCATTGAGAGAATACAGCATGCAATTTGGTTTGACAAAAGAAATTTTGGATTCGTTGGATAAAAAAATCATCATCATGCACCCTGGACCAATCAATCGAGGAGTTGAGATTACTAGTGATGTAGCAGATTCTGATCAATCGATAATCTTACAACAGGTGGAAAATGGTGTCGCTGTTCGAATGGCGTGTGTGTATTTGCTTGCTTCGAAGATTGTTAGATAAATTAAACCGAAAATAGCCTAACTTCAATAAAAATAGTACATTTGAAAAAAACGGCATTAATATGAATTTTGAAACAGTACAAGATCGAAATACCGCTATTATCAAAACACTGGTAGAAAAATTAGACGCATCCAATGCATCTTCTTTGAAAGCAGAACTCTTGGTACTCAATAAAAATGGTGTGAATAAGATGGTTCTCGACATGTCATTGACTAAGTATTGTGATTCATCAGGTTTAAGTGCTATTTTAAGTGCAAATAGATTGTGTAAAGAATCAAGTGGAACATTTGTATTATGTGGTTTGAATGCTACAATTACAAAATTGATCGAAATTGCACAGCTGGATAAGGTGTTGTCAATTTGTGCGAATATTGAAGAAGCAAAGGGACTGATTTAAGTGAAGTTTGAAGTAACTGTTTTGGGTAGTAGCGCAGCATTGCCTACGGGACAACGAAATTCAACTGCTCAGCACGTTTTTTGTCAAAATAAGCATATCCTCATTGATTGTGGAGAAGGAACACAGTTGCAAATGAGGAAGTACAATATTTCTTTTCAACGATTAAATATTATCTTAATTTCACACCTACACGGAGACCATTTTTTTGGTCTAGTCGGATTAATCAGTACCATGATGCTATTGGGAAGAAATTCCAATCTGACAGTCATTTGTCCCAAAGGGTTGAAAGATATCGTATTGATGCAACTCGAAATTGGTTATACTAAATTAAATTTTGATATTGATTTCATCGAATTGGAACCTAAAACGATAGGTTGTGTGTACGAAGATAAAAGCATACAGATAACGACTTTTCCTTTGAAGCATCGAGTACCAACTCATGGATATGTTATCCGTGAAAAGGAAAAAGAAAGATCCATGAAAAAAGAGTTGTTGAATCACCCGCAACTCAAAATCGAGCATATTCATCGATTGAAAAAAGGAGAGGATATTCATTTGGAAGATGGTAGTGTATTGTTGTCCAAAGAATTTACAGATGATCCAGCTAAGCCAAAGGCATATGCTTTTTGTTCAGATACAGCCTATAGCGAGCAAATAGTTGATTTTGTCAAAGACGTCGATATGTTGTATCATGAAGCGACATTCACTGAAATTCATGAAGACTTAGCTCGTAAAACATATCACTCAACAGCCAAACAGGCCGCAACGATTGCTAAGAAAGCAAATGTCGGACGATTGTTAATGGGACATCTAAGTGCACGCTATACAGATGGTAAATTGCATGAAGAAGAAGCAATGGCAATTTTCCCCAATGCGTGTTATGTAAATGATGGAATGTGTTTATCTATTGAGTGACTTGATTCAAAAAAAAATGCCATGAGAATTTGGTCTGTTCATCCGAAATACCTTGATACAAAAGGGTTAGTTGCTTTGTGGAGGGAGACGTTACTTGCACAATATGTGTTGGATGGTAGAACGAAAGGATATAAAAATCATCCACAATTAATCCGTTTCAAAGCTTTGGAATTTCCTTCTGAGGGAATTAATCAATATTTGACGGAGGTCTATTTAGAAGCTGAAAAACGAGGTTATAAGTTTGATCGCAATAAAATTAATTGGGAATTCACTCCTGTTCAAATCCATGTTACAAAAGGGCAGATAATCTATGAAATGGAACATCTACTTAAAAAGTTACAAGTACGTGATTTGAAGAAATACGAAGAAATGAACCAGCTAAATACAATTGAAACCCATCCGATGTTTACACAAATTGATGGAGAGATTGAAGCATGGGAAATCGTTTAATTGTCTATACTCAAAAAGGTTATAAACCTTCTTGTCCCTTTAATTTCTCCGCATTTTCAGCAAGTTTCAATGCATCAATCATTTCTTGAATGTCTCCATTCATAAACGCAGACAAGTTATAAATTGTCTTGTTGATTCTGTGATCGGTGATACGACCTTGTGGATAGTTATATGTTCTAATTTTTGCCGAACGGTCACCTGTAGAAACCAACGTTTTACGATGCTCCGCACGTTCACTTTGTATTCTATCCAATTCGATTTGATACAAGCGAGAACGCAACATTGAAATTGCTTTTTCTAAGTTCTTATGTTGTGAACGTCCATCTTGACATTCTGCCACAACTCCTGTAGGGATGTGAGTCAAGCGGATTGCCGATTCAGTTTTGTTGACGTGCTGACCTCCAGCTCCGGATGCTCTAAAAGTGTCTTTACGAACATCATTCATGTTCAATTCGAAGTCAACCTCTTCTGCTTCTGGCAAAACAGCAACTGTGATAGCAGATGTGTGAACGCGACCTTGTGATTCTGTTTCTGGAACACGTTGAACACGATGTACACCAGATTCGAATTTTAAAGTACCGTAAACACCTGCACCAGTAACACTCATTGAGATTTCTTTGAATCCTTTTACAGTACCTTCAGATGAGTTGATAACTTCGTATTGGAAACCTACTTCTTTGAAATACATGGTGTACATTCTGAAGCAATCTTCAACGAAAATACAAGCTTCATCACCACCCGTTCCTGCACGTAATTCGATGATAGCATTTTTATCATCTTCAGGATCTTTCGGGATTAGCATAAACTTGATTTGTTCTTCCAATTCAGGTCTCGCGGATTCCAATTCTTCAATTTCAGCTTTCGCCATTTCACGCATTTCAGGATCTGTTTCGATTTCCAATAATTCATGTGAAGACTTGATATTTCCTAATAGATTCCTGTAAGTATGATATGTTTTATCTAACTCTTCAAGATCCTTATATTCTTTATTCAATTTGACATAGCGATCCATGTCCGAGATAATCTCAGGATCTACAATCATTTTACCAACTTCAACAAAACGGTAGTGAATTGCTTCTAATTTCTGTAGTAAATCGCTCATATCAAAAATTTGGGTGCAAAGATAGTGAATTTAGGTTGAAATCTGTTGATACAACAAACAAAAAAGGGAAATCAAAACGATTTCCCTTGAATGATTCGAGGAGTTGTAAATTAGTTTACAGTCCCAGAAAGCTCAGATCCTGCTTTGAAACGAACTACGTTTTTAGCAGCGATTTTAATTTCTTTACCTGTTTGAGGGTTACGTCCTGTTCTAGCAGCTCTTTTAGAAACTGAGAAAGACCCGAAACCTACCAAAGAAACTCTTTCACCTTTTTTCAAATCAGCAGCTACATTAGATAAGAAAGCATCTAACGCTTTTTTTGCTGCAGCTTTTGAAATTCCAGCTTCAGCAGCCATTGAATCAATAAATCTAGACTTACTCATAGATAATAGTTTTACGTTATTAAACAATTTAACTTAAGCAAATATATTCAATATCCTTTACCAGCAAGGTTTTCAATGAAAAAAAGTAGTTTTTTGTTGAAAAAACTATGCATTTGTTGATAAAGTAGGGGGTGAAAGCTAAGTTTTTGGTAATAAATAGCTTATTAAAATCTAAGAAATGGACGTATGTTTATTTGTTTATAATGCCAAAAAATACTATTTGGAACTGCCTATAGATGAAAATAGAACGCTAAAATCGTATGAACGAAAAGGGGAGGGGATAAAGGTTTTACTTCATGCGCTCAGCTAAGAAATATTCTATTTCTCGCGTAATTTCCGCTTTTTGTTCGTCTGTAGCTTTATCGTTCATGTCGCCATGATTGATATTCGCTAAATAAACGATCTTCATACCGTACTTTTT
>DATGOZ010000122.1:0-3405 GCA_035305395.1 Taishania sp.
ATTTCCAGCTCCATCCAACGTAGCATTGTCCAATGTAGTGGTAGCACCATCACCCCATCTCCAAATCATCTCACAATCATCACTAAGCACCCCAATTATTGCATTATCAGTTGCATTTAACGTTACTGGCAATGATGCAGGGTTGCAAAATAGTGTTTGACTCAAAGAAAATCTTGACAATGGAGCCTTGATATAAACTGCATCTGTTATTGTAAACGTATCAATACACCCTCGAAAATTGATAATCAGTGAAACATCAAAATATCCAGTATCAGAAGCGTATTGATGTGAAGGATTTTGATCAGTAGAACTTCCACCATCTCCAAAAGTCCAATAGTAAGTTACCTCATCCTGCGTATGTGGAGCAGAGATAACTGACAAATCAGTAAAATCAATATCTGTTTTCACACATTGTGGACTCTCATCAATTGAAAAGTTCATTGAGTTTATCTCCCCAACCTTGATGTAAGCAAGCTTAGTAATTGTATCTGTACAGCCATTTTGAGTTACAACAACCAACGTCACATCATAAACACCTACAGGATATGAGTGAACAGGTGGATTTTGTCCCGAAAATGTAGTTCCATCTCCAAAAGTCCAATTCCACTGTGCAATAGGATCCGCAGAAGTTGAAGTACTCGTAAACTGCACATCCAAATCCGCACAACCGTTAACCACGTTACTTGTAAAATCAGCAACAGGAGAAGTTAAATTCACCGCATTTTGCACAGCAGTTGCTGAACAGCCATTTGCACCTGTCATTGTCAACGTAACTGTGTAAGAACCATTACCCGTATATGTTGTTGAAGGGTTTACAAGTGTTGAAGAATCTCCATTCCCAAAGCTCCATACATAAGTTGCACCAGCTTCGTGACCGGTATTTGTAAAATTCACTGTCAACGGAGCACAACCAACAGTAGGAGTATTTGTGAAAGAAGGTGCTGGTTTTGGCAAAATTGTTATTTGTTTAGTCGCAGATGAAGAGCATCCTAAACTTGTATTCTGAGATGTCAAAGAGATATTGTAAGTTCCAGGAGTGTTGTAAACCACATTTACACTACCTGCTGAAGAAGATGCAGGAGAGCCTCCCTCAAAATTCCAATTATAACTATTTACACCTGCTGTTGAGTTATCTGAAATTGTAACAGGAGTTCCAGCACATGCAGTGGTTGGTGCATCAATTCCAGATTGGAAATTCGAAATAATCAATTGTTGTGATATTGTATCCTTACACCCAAAGGCACTTGTTACAATCAATGTTGTTGTATAGGTATTTGGAGTAGTATAATTGACAACCGTCGGTGTAGGTAAAGTAGAAGTTTGACCGTTTCCAAAATTCCATGAATAAGTATTTGCACCTGTAGAACTATTTGCAAAAATTACACCAACAGGTAAGGTACAACCATTTGTCGTGAATGAAAAATTTGCCGTAGGCTTAGGGTTTACGACGATATAATTAACTTTTACTTCAGAATCAGCTTGTCCATTTGCGGCTTGAACTACCAACGTTACCGTGTATGTTCCTGGAGTAGCATAAACGTGTGTTGCATGCTGGGTAGTTGCACTATTTCCATCTCCAAAATCCCAAGTATAAGCTGTGATCGGAGAATTACCTTGAACGGATTGGTTCGTAAAATTTGCAGCTTCACCTACACAAACGCTAGTTGATCCAGAAAATTGGGCAGTAGGTGCCACCTGAGCAGTTACAAAGCTGGTAATCAAGACATAAGAAAATAATAAAAATGTAGTAGCTCTTTCTATGTTAGTGAATTTTAAGAATAGTCTCATTGATGATGCTAGTATTTTGTTTATATACAAACTTAATAAAATTATGAACTCATAAATCAACTAATTATCAAATTATAACAGTGAATGAATATTACGAATTCATTATCAAAAAACTATTTTTCATACACACTCGATTTTTTTCTTTCTGAGGTAACATTTTTCATCATTTCCCATTTAAAAATCTATTGTTACATTTGAGAAATTTCATGTTATAAATATAAAATTTAAAATTTATGAAACAGCTTTATTCTCTGTTAGTATTTTCTATTTTCTTTTCGAGTTTACTACTAGGACAAAATCAGCCACTTAATCCAGTAGAAAGAGCTTATCTGTTTCATATTGTCAAGAAAAGTCCTATCCTAAATGATAACATCGGAAGATATTTTGAATATCAAGGACCTGAAATCAAATTCGCTAACGGAAAATTGAACTACGATTCCATTGAAACAATAATCATCAACAATCCAGACGTTTTAATCATTCGGAATCACGAAATCGCAAAGTCACCCAAAGGAATTTTAGCTGAGGCAGCTAACAAAACTGCTATTTGGGAACTCAACAAAATGTTACTAGCAAAAAGAACAAAAGATCCGTTATTTGACACGTATGAATTTCGATACAAACTATTCGAGAATTGCATCATCAAATATATGCCCAATACAGTCTTAAATGACGCACAAGATGGACTACATGCACGAATGGATAACGTATTAAACCCCAGCTTATCTCTTGATGATCGTGTTGCACAACTTGCTTCTTTCAGAAACCTTACAAAAGAAGATGAATTAACTATCATCCAAGGGGTTACGACAGCAATAAATGAATATATTGAACTGAGAACAAAAGAAATTTTTACTTATCTCGGAGGAGAATTTACAACATTTAGAAATATCCTAACTGCTGCTGGTGATGGTAGTATTACATCTGGGCTACTCGACGAACGTGAAAAAGATGAAAAAGGCAGATGGAATAAAGGATTACCTAAAGCTATAGGTCTGTTTCCATATCAAGTTTATTTGACACAACCCAAGACACGTAAGGAAGAGCCTAAAATTGAACCAATGCGCTATACAACAACTGACTTAAAAACGGTTGGAGAAAACAGAAATACAATTCTACATTTCGATGTTTGGGGATATAACGCATCAAAGCAAACAACTGTAGTTATTGAAAAGGGTGGGAAATCGTATCACCTATTTGGATCAGGAGAAACACGCTTCTTATCTCCTGACAGCACTTTTTCAAGTGGAACGACATTCCAGGGAATCATCAATGATTTAGAATTCAATAAAATTGGTGCGTTAACCGAAAAAATTTCAGGTAAACGAGGTTACGATTATTGGATTGAACACTACACGATTAAGAAACAAGAAACAGAAATGAAAATCATAAAATCAGAAAAAAGTTATTCTGATTTAGGTTACAGACCAATCACCACATCAAACAAACCTTCAGCGAAGGTGAAAAAAGCTAAAAAGCGAGCAATTAAAGCTGGAGTTGGTGCTGACAAATGGGATGCCGCTCCAACAACAGATGCTGGGAAGAAACAAAAAGCAAAGGGGCAACATACCATTGTATCGCTATACCAACAATTTGATTGGTACAAAGCAAAAATCA
>DATGOZ010000123.1:0-2883 GCA_035305395.1 Taishania sp.
AAAGTCATTACAGTTGAAGACGGTTGTTTGATGGGAGGTTTTGGATCTGCTATTATCGAATTCATGGCTGACAACAATTATCATGTAGAAATTGTGAGATTAGGTATTCCCGATAAATACATCAATCATGGTACTCAAGCAGAACTATGGGCTGAATGTGGATATGACACGGCTGGTATTGAAAAAACAGTCATTAAAATGCTACAATTAGATAATAGAGCGCAAGTTAATTCCTCTAACGTAGGTTAATTTTTTTTTACTTAAAACAATCAGTAATTCAAGATTTTATCTATTTTAACAGAGGATTAATCACTAATTTAGATCAAATGAAGAGACTCTATTATTTTTTAGTTGTACTTCTCCTTACTGTTGCGTGTAATTCTAGAAAAGAATCACCAGATAAAGCTGGGGGTACAATCAAAATGTGTCTTGAAAGCAAACCACAAAATTTTCTGACATACGAAATTTCGGATTACTATTCTGCCATTGTTTTTAGTCAGATAATGGAGGGATTGACAAGCATTGATACTAAAACATTAAAGATAAATCCTCAAATTGCTTCGAATTGGACTATCAGTGATGACGGTTTAATTTACACATTCGAAATCCGAAACGATATCTACTTTCATCCCCATGAAGTTTTTGGTTCAAAAAGTGATCGACTTTTAACCATCGATGATATTATTGCCTCGTTCGAATTGTTTTGTACACCAACAAAAAATGGAACTGAAAGTTTCGCCTACGGTCATTACCTAAAAAATTCAATCAAAGGAGCAGAAGAATTCTTCCAAAAGAAAGCCAAAAACATCAGTGGAATAACACAAGTTGGTGATCGATTGAAGATCGAATTGATTCAAAAGGACGATAACTTCTTGTATAAATTAGCTTTGATACAATTGTCGATTCACTCTAAAAAAATCATTGAACAAGAGAAGTTGACTGACTTAATTGGGACTGGTCCTTACGTGAACAGTAATCAACAAAAAGAACAGGAATATTCCTTAGCGAAAAATCGTGATTACTATCAAATCGATGCTGAAGGATACCATTTACCGTATTTAGATTCAGTTAAATTTATCATTCAACATCAAAAATTGGCACAACTTGAATTATTCGAGAATCAACAAGTTGACATGATTTTGGCACTTCCAACAAGCAAGATTACACGTATGGTAGAAGGAAGGTTATCTGACTTCAACTCTACTCCACCTCGCTTGATTTTGGATAAAAATGCACTATTACAAACGCATTATTATTTATTCAACATGCAAGACCCACGTTTCGGTGATATACGGGTTCGTCAAGCATTCAATTACGCATTCAATAGAGAAAAAATGGGGCGTGAAGTACTGAAAAATCAATTTGATGAATTAGGTAACTTTGGAATCACCCCTCCTATTTCACAAATATTCAGAGGTTACGATTTTAACATGGTCAAACATGTTGGTTACGAATTCAATCTCGCAAAAGCAAAACAATTACTTGCTCAAGCAGGATATCCAGAAGGAAAAGGCTTTGGAACAGTTAACCTTCGTTACACCATTGGCGACATCAATTCGGCTGTAGCAGATGAGTTTTCTCAACAGATTTATCAAAATTTAGGAATCATTGTCAACATTGATGGTTCAAACTTCGAACAGTTAATCAGTGATGCCATTGCTGGAAAAGGAGATTTATTCATGAATAGCTGGGTTGCTGATTATCCTAATCCTGAAAACTTCTTATCCAATTTCTTGACATCAAATATCCCCAATAAATCTAGCAATAAATTGGGATTGAATTACTCCAAATACTCAAATGAACTCTTTGACAATCTATTAGATTTAGCTGCCAAAGAAAGCAATATTGGAGCAAAAATGAAACTATACACAAAAGCAGAAGTTGAGTTAATGAAAAATCCTCCATTGATTCCGCTTTGGTATAGTGGTGACTTACAAATTGTACACTCATACATTCGCAACCTACACTTTAACGCTTTGAGCTTATTCAATTTCAAGCAAGTTTATATTAAACCTTGGACTGCCGAGGAATATCAAAAAGAGTCCATCAAAAAATCTAATTAGTTCGATACATGATTAAACATTTTACCTTATTAGTTTTTACCATCACATCATTCTTTTTAAGTGCACAGCATGCTCAAAACTTGCGTGGTAAAGTCGTTGACGCTGAAACATTTTATCCAATTGTTGGGGCTAAGATTGTCCTTTCAACTGCAGATTCAACAAATCGATTCAGAACAACATCTGATGAAAATGGAGAATTTATTATTTCAAGTATTCCTGTAGGGAAATATCCTGTCTACATTACATCTTTTGGATATGATGACAAACAGGTAACTGTAATCATTGACTCAGGAAAGGAAACTATTATTGAAGTTCCACTAGCTGAAAGCTATGTAACAACAACAGAAGAAGTTGTCGTTACAGGAAGAAAAACTGGTGAAGTAATCAATGAATTAGCCTTGATTTCTGCACGTCAGTTTAGTGTTGAAGAAACAAACCGTTATGCTGGTTCACGATCAGACCCTGCTCGTATGGCATCAAACTTTGCTGGTGTTCAAGGAAGTGACGACTCACGAAATGATATTGTTGTACGTGGAAACTCACCTTTAGGGGTTATCTGGAAAGTAGAAGGAGTTGACATCCCCAACCCATCTCACTTTGCTGTTGCAGGTAGTACAGGAGGTCCAGTAGCAATTTTGAACAACAAAATTTTGGGTAACTCAGACTTCTTCATGAGTGCCTTCCCTGCTGAATATGGTAACAGTACCGCAGCTGTGTTCGACTTGAAACTAAGAAATGGTAACAACCAAAATCATGAGTTTACAGGTCAATTTGGTTTCTTAGGAACAGAAGTATTGGCCGAGGGTCCAATGAGCAAAAA
>DATGOZ010000124.1:0-3670 GCA_035305395.1 Taishania sp.
AGAATGAGACACTTATTCTAAATGCAATACACCGTAGTTTTTCGGGAGCTTTTAAGGCAATAAACACATCAGGCAAAACTTCTGCTGAATATCGCTTGTAAAGCAATCCTGAGTGACTAAAATTATCACCCTCCAAACTAAGCCATATATTTTCAATCTTCGTCATCTCCATAATCTTCAAAATCTTCTTCAACAATATCAAATCTGTCGAGTAACTCCTCATTAACAGCATAAGATACTGGGGCGTTGTAATTACTTTTTGGGAAACTTATGGCATAGCCAACAAATGGATTGATTCCTTTTGGTAATGGATTTTTGGGGTCTATACTTTCTTCGGTGTCAAGAAGGTAAATGATTAATAATGGCTTTTTGGGGTCTCTTAATTCATTTCTTACTATTTGACCGTTCGGATACATTGCTTCACCTGCTTTTTTTCTGTGAAGATTAGTTAGGGTCATTGCTCTTTCATATTCTTCATCAGTAAAATCAATGAATTCATCTGACGGACTTATAATATGGGATTTTCTTAAATAATATATCTGTTCATTTGAGTTCTTATCATCTTCCGTTCTTTTCCACTGACCAATTTGAACTTCATTGCCATTTACTTCAAATGTTGAATTATTTTTAGGGTTAGGCTTAGTCATAAGAGCAACTCGCCAATCAGTTAATTCACCGTTTTTTAATTGAGCATTAATGAATTGAATAAGTTTTCTTGGCTCCGCTTTTTTAAGATTCTCCACTGATTGCATTCCTTCAAAAAAATTGATAACTTTCTCTGCTGGTATATCATACCAAACAAAAGCATTTGGCTTCTGGATATAATCTGAAGGAAGAACTCCTATAAACTTTTGAGTGTTTTTGAAATTACTATCAATTACAGAAATGTCCTTCTTAAATTCATATGATTCAACTAATCTTCCAGCCCAAGAAATTTGAACTGTAATTGCCGAACGCATTTTATTGGTTGCCGATATTTGAAGAACACCAGGGTGTGTTCTAACTTTTAAGGCATATTGCTCAGGAGTTGAACCTGCAACATCTGTCATATAATCAAATTCTTCTCTTAACTCTTCTGACGCTTGGGTAATATGGCAAAACCATTCATTTAACTCTCTACTTGTAAACAGGCGGCATAAATCAACATATCCACCTCTGTAGCCAAACCAACGCCCCATTTGCATGAGGGTATCATACATTCGTGAAGCCCGTAAATAATAACTAACCGAGAGACCTTCTAAAGTCAATCCTCTGGAAAGTTTATTACCCCCTACAGCAATAACTGATAATCCGTTTTTATGGGCAAAATAATCAAGAGCTTCACCTGATCCACCGTGTATAGATTTCACCTCAATTCTTCCAGCAGCATCATTTAAATGTTGCAAAACTTCACTCCATTTATGAACTTGAATCTGAGAATCAAAATTTGTGAGTTCTGAATCTAAAATTTGTTGAGAAACGGTCACAAATGATTTATAACCATTTTCATCTTGTTCAAAAGTTGACTTAAATTCATTAAGAATTACTTCATCATTTTGGTCAATTCCTCTTCTGTAATAAATGAACTGATTGGAAACCAACTCTGAAATATGATCCTGCCAAAGAACAAATCTCGAAACGTGAATGAGCATAGAGTTATGAACTGTTGTTTGGCCTCTTAATCTTCTTATTGCACAAGTGATAATAAAACAGCGAATTGCCTTTTTCAAAGAATCAGGAAGGGAAGAAGGTTTTTGGTCATCTTTTTTATGTCTATCTGGAACAAAATCTCTGTAGTCATTAATCCTATTGACTATTGGTAAAACGGTATTTGAAGTTTCATCTTCCTCCAATGGACTAAAACCAAAAACTTTTTCAGGACCTATGTAATTTGAAGGCGCTGGAATATTTTTTATGAAGTTTCTTGGGAATAAGTTTTGGTCATCCAATGGAATAAAAATATTGGCGAACGGGGTGGCAGTATAACCAACATAGGCATTCTTACCAAAGAGATTAAGTATTTGAGTAATCCAACCATTTATTGAGCTTTGCCTTTCAGGGTCATTTGAAATATTGATAGATGCGTTATCCGCTTCATCATCAATAAGCAAGAGAGATTTGTTCCGAATAATACGTCCTAGGTCACTATCATCTGCTTGTGCTGCCAACCATTGGTAAATTCTTCTGAGAACGTGAGGATTCTTTTTAATAACCGCAACTATCGGTTCTGATGTATTAAAGTTTAAACCCAGTGCGTTGGCTGCACCTTGTGTAAAATCTCCCTTTTCAATGCTTGAAGTTAAAGAATGAGCAACTATTGGAGAACCGAAGTAAGGGTCACCAACACCAATTTGAATACTTCTTTGGTCAAATGCTCTGGTGTGTTGTGTATCGAATCCTAAAAAACTTTCGTCAATCCTTATTTGAGTTTGGCTTCTCAGGTTATTATGGATTCCAGCCAAAACGATAATTAATCCAAAACCAGCATCAGCGGCTTTACAAACGAGACCAGTATAATTTGCAGTTTTACCTGATTGCACTTGTCCAACAACTAATCCTTTTTTATTAATTGTAGCCTTAAGTGAAGGGTCGAAAAAGTTGTCAAGGATGCTGTCTGTTATTCTATCAAGTTTATTTATTACATCTGGTGCAAAATTCTTTTCTATTTCCAAATACTCTCTATACCTTCCCCAAAAGCCATTTTCAAAATCAATATCGGCACGTTTTTCATTTAACCAAGGATTATTCTCGTCTTCCTTTAAAATCGTTCCAAACTCATCTTGTCTAATAGTATAAAGTTCTTCAATTCTTCTAATGAGCATTTCACGATTTTCATTCACGAAATACTTCATTTTAAGAACTTCATCAACTGCATCTTCAATTTCTTCTCTAATGAATGAAGAACTATCTGATAAAAGTTGTCTAATATTTTTTATCGGGTCTTTTTTACTCATTTATTAAAAATTCAATGTATTCTGGATAGAAATTATATGGTTCGGTATTTAATATTCTTGCCTTTGCTTTTTCAATAGATAATCCACTTGTTACAAAACTATTGAAAAGCTTTTGCATTGTTTCTTTTATCGCATTGTGGTCTATCCCTTCAAAAGGTTGACCGTGTGGTTTTTCATTCTCGCTTTCTTGAAGAGTAATTAAGGGGACAGGTATTGTTTCCTCAATGAATTGAATGACCTTTTCAATGTCCTTTTTCAAATCACCTGATTTGGATAGCAATTCATTTAAAAGAGGATGTTGACGATTTATTTTATAAAATCGCTTGCCGTGCCTAGCCTTTTCTTCCCAGAAGGGAAAATATTCATCTGAAGCCAGTTTGCGTTTAAGCACTTTTCCTTTGTGTCTATAAACTTCAACTGCTTGGTTTCGTGCATCCTTTGCAAGTGCTAAAATCTGTTCGCGATAAAGTGAAGGTGGCCTAGCGATAGATTTTTTAATGTCGATTTGCCAATCATCATCAAAGTTGTTTGGTAGGTCAACTTGAATTCTACACAGGTCATAATGCACTTCCTTTTTAAATAATCCTAACCAATCACCAGCAACTAAAAGTCTTCGGTTACGATATACATAAAAACCTTGATGTGCCGTCCAACTATCTTTTGGGCCTTTTCCATAGTTATATTGTTCAGCTGAAAGTTTTGATCTGTGTGGTAACACAAAACCTTTAACTTTAATT
>DATGOZ010000125.1:0-4055 GCA_035305395.1 Taishania sp.
CAAAATTGTGAGAATTGACTTTTACAAATCCTGATTCGGCTTTAGTTCTTGGGAAAAAGATTGAGAAGTCTGCACAGCGAATAAGGTTACATAAACTTTTATATCTACTTTTTCCATAACGATAAAATTTGTGTATCGCTATTTCAGGACTAGACAAAAAGTATATTAAAAAGGGGATGAGTTTTACCCATCCCCAAGTCTATTTTGGTTTACAACAGTAATTGTACATCATTTTATTATTCAAATGCTATACTTACATCTTTTGCTTCAATAACTTTTGTCACATATTCTTTGAATGCGGGATATTCTTCTGGTGAAATATTTTCGATTCCAGGTTTTGCAATCACTGTAATTCTTAAATGATTGGGAGCCACTTTTGTATACTTACGGATGTAAATATGGTTCTTGTATTTTAATTCAACATTTTTTGGTATTTCAGTAATGACATTACCCTCTTTCACAAAAACATCAAATGTTGCAGTGTACTCATCACAATCTTCGTATTCCAAATAGTTAATTGGATAGTTGCGTTTCTCCTCTGCAATCAAATTTGCCGTATATGCATTTTCAATGTATGGAACTTTGAATACATTGTATTTTCCAATTTTACTTGGTTTTTCTTTCAATGTTGCCTCAGCGATGTATTTTGCAGAAGCTGCAGAACGAACGTTTTCGATTCCATAAACCGTGTCAACAGTACATGTAGATCCTACAATTCTCTCAAAACGTTGTAAAACATCTTTTTTGAGTAACTGATAACTTTTTTCCAATACAGAAGAGGTATATGATTTACATGAACCACTCATTTCTGTAGTGATTTTTAGTTTTTGATTGTCAGGATTCACATTGATCTGAACAGTGTGATTAATTGTATTTTTTACGCGTCCGTTATCAACTAAATTTTCTAAGTTGTATGTAGATGACTTGTCGAAATCTCTTGGAATATTCAATATTTGGGCATTCAAAATATTATTTGGAATGGCTCTGAATGGAAGATTTCTATCTGTTAATTCGATGTAGCATAATTTACCATCAATCGAAACGCGAGCAATACAGTGGTTGAAAGATTGACTTGGCATTACAAGACTATTAAATCCAGACTCGTTTGTAGAAACAAGAACCAAATTGGATTGCAATCCTGCCATTTCGGTTAGTACAACGAATAAGGTTGAAAAATCTTTGCAGTCTCCAAGTTTTGTAGTTAAAGTTTTAGAAGGCTTTTGTGGGACATATCCACTTTGTTTGAATGATACATAACTGTAACTTAACTTCTCAGCCATGTAATCATAAATTTTCTTTGCACGCTCATATTCAGAAAACTGAGTGTATCCACTTGGGAAAATTTCTTCAAACGCTTTTTTAACTACAGAGTTGATTTCGATTTGCTTGCGCACTAAATCAGAGTACCAATTTGCAATTTCTGACCAAGATTTTACGGAACCAATGTGCAAGACAGTTTGCATGTCACTATTTTCAGGCATAAATTTTTCTACTGCAGGCATGCCTTTGTGGTTCTTCATTGTCCATGTATAGACATTGAATTGGTCATTTGAGCTTTGTTCGAATTGTAATTCACCATTTAACACTTTATAGTCAATGTTCATGTCTTTTGGCGCTAGTAAAGTGTAACGACAGTAATTTACAGGACTAAAACTAGTGAATTGAAATTCGTCCATGTAATCTCTGTAAAATCTACCATATCCTGTAAAGTTTGATTGGTAATCGATATAGATGATATCACCAACTTCTAGTCCGTTGAATACAAAGCTTGATCCCATCTTTTCTGCTGGAACAATCTTACCATTCTTTTTGATGATTTCGGATTTGATGATATTGTAGTTGCCTGAAAGTCCTAAATTATATTCTTTCAAGTTCTCAATTCCCATATCAGAAGTTACTTCGTAAACATAAGTAATTCTAGATTTTCCCCCAGCTTCTTTAAACAATTCGATCGTTGCTTCATCCAACAGAACGTTATATCCATAATTGTTTTCTTTGTTTTTTCCTTTTTCCTTATTGATAAAATCGTAAACATCTTGAGTGCGATATGTTTCGATGTAATCTTGTTGATTTTGAATGTCTCTAATTTTTTTTCGAAGACTTGAATTACCGCTATTATGTACAAGAGATAAATTGTAATATTCTATAGCTTCATTCTTTTTACCCATCTGGAAAAGTGCATCCCCTTTCAATTCCATTACGATGAATGAATATGGAAAGATAGACAATAAATGATCAATTGTCGGCATTGATTCGTTATAAGCTTTTAGATAATGATACAAGTAAACCAAATCTTTATTGAAATAAATGTCGTTTGGCATCCATTTTACATTTTCTAAAGCTATTGCTACAGCTTTAGACGTCATGGAATGATCCATGTAGTAGTCAACTAATTCAGATCTTATATCTGTACTGAAGTATTTTTTATTTAATGATTCGCGAATTTTGAATGCTTTGCTAGGATTACCCAAGTAACCTTCAACGATGCTTGTGAATCTCGATGCTGTATAGACATTCTGGTTTGCAATTGCATTTGAAATCAACTTATCCACCAGCTTCTCTGCCGTCTTTTTATCTTGTAAACGGAATGCTTTAATCAATTCTGCTGCGAGTGCTGCATCTGGATCATCTATTGATTTTGCATATTTGTTTAATACTTCTTCCATCTGAACTTGACTCATTCGGAATAATTCTTGCGTATTACTGAATTGAAATAAGAGCGATAAGTAATAATTTGGGTCGTCTTTCTTTATGTTTTCTCGCAATTCATCAATCATGTTCTGATCTCCATCCAAGGCATGAATTGAAATAGCCACAATGCGTAAGAAAGAACTATGCGGATACGCAGTCAACCATGGTTCTAAAACCTCCAAAGCTTCTTCATGTTTTTCATTGCGGAGGTATGTTTTAATTAAACAGTAAGCTGAAAATAAATCATCTGGATTTTGTTGAAGTTTGTTTTTAAAATACACTTCAAACTCATTTTCAATTGTTACAGGAGCAAGCTCTTCCAAGCTACTAGTATTAAAATCTGAATATGTTGAAGAACAAGCAAGATTTTCTAAATCTCTTCCATCTTTATCTGTTAGTCTAACAATGAAATTGACAATACTAGATTCACTTGCCATTTTCAATAACAATCGGTTAATTCCCTTTTTTAGGTTTAATTTAATAACATAAGCATCTAAGTCAGTATCATAGTCTTTCGAGTTTTCAAATACTTGAATGTTATTAATAGATAAGATGAATTTTGCTGAATTTCCTATTCGGATGTACACTTCTTGATCTTGTGGTGTATTGATAAAGGTTTGTGCAAAATGAACTCCAGAACCATATTCTGAGTGTTGGTATAACTGTTGCCATCCTTCAACATCAACCTTTCCGGTGTACCAATTAACAAAACCATTACTGTTTGCGTTGAATGGTGTGTCAGATTTTGCAATTAATTCTGGTCCATATTGTGCGTTAATACCACTATTGTTTAGGTTCTCAAAGACTCCACAATATTGCCAATTTCGTATCGATTTGACCTCGTTACAGTATGTTGCGAATCCTTTAAAGTTCTTAAGATTTCTTTCTTTAGCTCCTTTTAGATAAGATAAAGCGTTTTTAATTGTCTGATTTTGATAGCCTGCTGCATATAGTTGATCTATAACAGGCATATTCTTTCCATTGAACCCATTTTTAGTGTAATCTTGGAAAAAGAAATCTTTATTCCATAAAGCATACAAATAAGGTTCATTGTTTTTTAGACTCTTGAATGTTTCTATAAAACCTTGACTTCTATTCAATTTCCCATTTTCGTTTTGAAAAATCTCGCGGGTAATCAAATTTTCAATCGACGCATTTTTATTGAAGTTCTCAATCGCTAATTCATACGCTTCTTTTCGGTTATTCTCCAATAAAAGTTTCCACTCTTGTGAGGGGTTTGTTTGTGAGTAGGCAATGTTTGAAAAAATCAATACGAACCCGAAAATGTTTGAAAATTTGTTTTTCATAATTAGTTTCTTAAGTAGCATTAATCAATTTCTGCTAAATATAGTAATATAATGAAA
>DATGOZ010000126.1:0-2916 GCA_035305395.1 Taishania sp.
GTTTCCAGCATCAGCAACAGGCAAATAATAATAATCTGGAACATTGTTTCCACCCCAAATGTGTTGTAAATTCAGGAAGTGACCAATTTCGTGTGAGAGTACCGTTCTTCTGAAATATTCAGATGTTCCGATCGTTCCAACATAACTGTGTTGCATCACAATTCCATCCCATTGCGGAATCGTATCTGCGGCAGAAGGCAACATAGCGTGACCGGCCAAACCAGCTGCATCGCGACATACGTACACATTCAAATATTTGTGAGGAGGCCAGTGAATCAATGATTTTACGTCGTGATTTCCAGGTGACGTAAGTGGAGATACAGTTCGTGTAATTCCCGAAGTACAGTTTCCATCTGGATCAAGTTGAGCCAAACGGAATTCAACTTCGATATCTGCGGCAATTGATTTGAATTGGTTGACAATTTCAGAAGTATCGCTGTTTTGTTTTCTGTATTGGATATTCACCTGGCGCAATGCATCGTGAATTTGTGCATCACTGATGTTTTCCGGTCCATAGTTGTGGATGATATGAAAAACAACAGGAATAACGTATGTTGCATCGCTTTTTTGTCCACCATTTTTGATGAAATTTTTGGTGTCTTCCTGCAAACGATTGTGTGCATTGATGATTCCCTGATTGTATTGTGGATATTTCTCAAACAGCTCTTGGTGCATTTCATCTGTTTTACACGGAAAAGATTCAGTTTGAGCGAATAATTGTGTAGCAGCAAAGCAACTTAGTACAAGTAATTTCAATTTCATAAGTGTTCAATTTGAATGCTAATTTAATAAATTGATAGAAATCCAGCTTGTTAGCCATGAAGTATTTGAAAGAAACGTTAAAATCTACCCATTGCACGATCTAAAATCCGTATATTTGCACCGCAAATGGTAAAAATCCGTGATATAGAATTGGGAGAATTCCCATTGTTGCTTGCTCCGATGGAGGATGTGAGCGATCCACCGTTTCGTGCGTTGTGCAAGGAACATGGTGCTGACTTGATGTATACAGAGTTTATCTCATCCGAAGGATTGATTCGCGATGCGGCAAAGAGTGTTCAAAAACTTGATATTTTTGAGTACGAACGTCCGATTGGAATTCAAATTTTCGGTTCTGAAATTGAGTCCATGCGTCAGTGTGCGGAAATTATTGAACGTGCCAATCCAGATATCATCGACATCAACTACGGTTGTCCAGTTAAAAAGGTGGCATGTAAAGGAGCAGGAGCGGGAATTTTGCAAGATATTCCAAAGATGGTGAGTATGACGAAAGCCATTGTTGAGCAAGTAAAATTACCTGTTACAGTGAAAACACGATTAGGTTGGGATGATGATTCAAAACACATCGTTGAAGTAGCTGAACGCCTGCAGGATGTTGGCATCGAAGCAATCAGTATTCACGGTCGCACGAGAAAGCAGATGTACAAGGGAAATGCCGATTGGACCTTGATTGGAGAGGTAAAAAACAATCAGCGCATGCATATTCCCGTTTTTGGAAATGGAGATATCGATTCACCAGAAAAAGCGTTGGAATACAAACAACGTTATGGTGTTGACGGGGTGATGATCGGCCGCGCGAGTATCGGTTACCCATGGATTTTTAACGAAATTAAGCACTATATTGCAACAGGTGAACACATGGCAAAACCAACAGTTCAAGACCGTGTTCAAGCCGTAAAACGCCATTTGGAAATGAGTATCAAATGGAAAGGGCAGGGCTTAGGAATTGTTGAAATGAAACGCCATTATACCAATTATTTCAAAGGAATTGCTCATTTCAAAGATTACAGAATGAAGTTGGTGACGACGTTTGATTTGGATGAAATCATGGCGATTCTCAATGAGATTGAAGAAAATGCAGAGCAGTTTTATTTTGCACAGTAGTTTTTAGAATTCAAGATAGCAAAACCGGGTTATGTAAATAGCTCGTTTTTTTATAAACAGTTATTTGATTCAATCAATGAACATGTGTAAAGCGGGAGACTGTTGCTATCTTGTTTTAAAAGGAATTTTATCTTTGAGTAGGAATGTAATTCGTTTTTAAGATTTAATGGATATAATTACAGTCAAAGAATTCAATAAAAGATACAATAAAGCGGTAAAACATAGTGCTGTCTTTTTAGTGTTTAATTTTTGTGTATTGCTTGTATCGTTCGCTTTGTATTTGGTTACAGATTTTAATCAACTCTATTTATTTCTTGGTGGTTCATTTATCCTTTTAAGATTGATTTTCAAAAAGCTGATTGCGACCTTATATAGAAAAGTTGATTATGTTTTAATTAATAAGACGTTTATTACGTTGGAATTTCTTCATTTCAGTAAACGTTATCATTTTGAGTTGAAAAGAAGTGATGTAAAGATCCAATTGAGAACTAGGAAAAGTTATCATAATGCCTTGATAGGATTTGATCTGATATTAATTGATACAGATCAGAAAAGATATTTTATTTCAGATTTAATTTTTGATCTGATTGAATTGGAAGATATTTATTTAAATCTTCATTCGGATACAAATTCACTAGATGAAAAAGAAAATAAGGAAGCATTGAAGCAGATTCAATTTCAGACGTTAGTAGAAAAGAAAACTCGATATTCTAATGGAAAAAATCACAATCAAAGAACTTGAACGTAACGAAATAGAATTGTTGCAAAACATAGCTCGTATAACATTTGTAGAGTCGTTTGGTAATCAAAATACTGATGCAGATATGTATCACTATTTGAATCAAAATTTATCGTTGGAAACGTTGAATTCAGAATTTGAAAAGGAAAACTCTAAATTCTATATTGTTTATAATCAATCTGTAATAATTGGTTATTTAAAGTTAAACTTTGATATTGATTTTAGTCACGAGCACCAAAAAGGATTCATTGAATTGGAACGGATTTACTTGCTACAAAGTCACCAAGGTCAGG
>DATGOZ010000127.1:0-6883 GCA_035305395.1 Taishania sp.
AGTTATGTTATTGCATCTATTACATTGTTAGCTATGTCGCCTTTCTTATGGGCATTGGTAGCACGTAATCATCAATCTGAATTAAGAAACAAGCTCCTTGCGCAAGATAAGTACAAAGGTCTTGTCTATCTCGTAAGTTTGGTAAAAATGGGACTTGCATTATTCTTTGTAATCTTTGCTTTCAGAATCTTCTTGTCAGGAATTGCTTCCTCTGTTGCCACAATTATCATTATAGCCATGTTGATATTACTCCGTAAACGCATACAAAAATTCTACAAGGTCATTGAAAATCAATTCAAAACAAACCTAAATGCAAAAGAAGAAGAAGAGCTTGATAGAAATAATACTTCACATTTAGCTCCTTGGGATACGCACATTACAACAATCACAGTTCCTGCAAACTCACCTGTAATCGGTAAACGATTGAAAGAGTTGGGCTGGAGAGAAGCTGCAGGTGTCAACGTTGCTTGTATACATCGTGGGAATCACAATATTCGAATTCCAAATGCCGACGAATACATTTTTCCATATGACGAATTGAGTCTCATCGGTACTGACGAAGACTTAGCTAAAATTCAAGAGATCATCGCACCAAAAGGTCACGAAGATTTTGTTATTGATGATCCGAATGTTTCATTACAAGCAATTAAGATGGAAGCTGATTCTCCATTCATCGGGAAATCAATTCGCAACTCTGGATTGAAAGTAAAGGTGAAAGGATTGGTTGTAGGAGTAGAACGCAATGGCACTCGCCACATCAACCCAGAATCAGATTGGATTATCGAAGCTGGAGATATTGTTTGGATTGTTGGTGATACTGGTAAAATGAACAAGCTAATCGGTTAATTATTTCAAATAAACCGTATCCGTTAGCGTTTTCAAAAAAGCAATAATTTGTTGTTGCTCTTTTGGTGTGATGTTATAATTCATCACCAATTGATTTCCATGCGATTCTTTCTTACTATTATAAAATTTAAGCACCTCTTCGAGCGTAGCAAAACGTCCATCGTGCATATACGGAGCTGTGATTTCGATGTTTCGTAACGAAGGAACTTTGAATTTACCTTTATCTTCCAGCAAACCTGTAGCTCGATATCTCCCCCAATCGTCAGCTGTTAGATGAATTCCGTTGCTCTCTGGTTTACCATTTGAAAAATGTGGTAATGCATGACATTGGATGCATCGAAATTTTTCATTAAACAATTGAAAACCTTGCAACTCATCTTGCGATAACGAAAACTGAACGCTATCTTTTTTGTATAAATCGAATCGTGAGTTTGTAGAAATTAATGATCGTTGGAAAGCAGCCAAACTTTGGGTAACAGCTCTTGCATCTAAATCGCGCCCATAAGCTTTATGAACCTGTGCTTTAAACACCTTGTCATCCTTCAATTTGGCAATTATTTCTGCCATTGTGCTACCCATTTCATTGTGATCTTGAATGGGACTCAAAGCCTGAACTTCCAATGATTCAATCACACCATCAAACATGAACAAATCAAAATCTTTCATGTTGAACAAGGTTGGAGAATTTCTAAATGCCTTTCTTCCAGCTATTCCATTTGATTTAGCAAGTCCATCGGTAAATGCCAAGCCTTCCATATGGCAATGAGCACAAGAAACAGTATTATCTTTCGATAATCTTCTTTCGTGAAACAACAATTGTCCCAATAAACGTTCCTCCTCCACTCGATCAATTTCTTCAACCTTGGGTGCAACGGTATTTTCACAACCAAAAATCAACAAACTAATAAATCCAATAGTAAAAAAGAACGTTCTTTTCATGACAATTTACTTTTAATCTTTATGGAAAATGTATAGAATTTCGCTTTCCATTAAACGGTAACGTGCAATTAACTCTTTACCTATAATAGCTTCTTTATCAAAAATTTCTGCTCGAAATCCAGCTTTTTCTAAATATTGAGGATAATCCAAACCAAACAAACGTAAGTGATCTTTTTGCCAATAATATTTTTCTCGATCTTCAGGAGTAACAATTGATGGATCTTCAAAAGTCTCAGCTCGATTAATATCTTGAGGTACTTGCATAATTGCCCAACCTCCAGGTTTCATCACGCGATATAATTCTTTCATACAAGTCAACGGGTCATCAACATGCTCCATCACGTGATTACAAAATACCACATCAAAACGATTATCTTCTAGTGGAATTTTATGTAAATCAAAATGCATATCAGCAATCGGTGAAACCAAATCGGCCGTTAGATAATTTAAATTCTTTTGTGCTTTAAATTTTTTATGGAAACATTGTTCCGGAGCGATATGCAACACATTTAACTTCTCAGCCGTAAAGAAATTTGAATGATCTTTTAAATACAACCACATCAAACGATGTCTTTCAAGCGTTAAATCACCGGGACACAAAACATTATCTCTGTTATTTGCTCCGTAGGAAAGGAATTTAGAATAACTTTTTTCACACACTGGACAAGTCACATTGTTTCCTCTGTATAAAATCGGTGCCATTTTTTTGAATGGATAACTCAAACGAATCAACAATGGACGGGGTAATTTATTGAGTAAGAATTTATATATTTTTTTCATGTGAGATTAACTTCAACGAGATAAATGACAAATATAAGCATTAGAATTGAGTTCAATCAACTATCTTATTGAAACCGAAAATCATCTGCTAATCCCATAGTTTATTATCACTATATTGTTCATAACCAAATTTCCGAGTCCAAATTCCGTTTTATGAATTCTCTAAATTTGCTATTAGAATTGGAATGTTAAATGAAATTTGGAATGAAAGAAACGAAAACTCCTAATAATCTGATAGATGTTCGAAGTGAATCGTTGAAAAGCCTACAAAGCAGTCAACTAAGAGCACATGGAAAACTATGGGGATTAGATGTTTTTTCTTGGCAAAATCCAACGGTAGAACTTTTAGCTTCTACCATTCATTCATTTCCATTTCATGTAAACCTGATTGGAAATACTTCTCTCCTTTTCGAATTGTTGACACATGATAAAACTGTATCGACAAATCTCAATATGCTATTATGCTATCAAAATGAGCACAAAATAGCAATTGAATCAAACACATCACATGTTTCATTTTTTGAATCGAACGATGTACAAGAACTTTTCAAAAAGGTTTACGAAATCCGTTCTACAAAAGCAATAGTCCTATTTTGCTCAGACGGAATTGACAGTGAATATTTGCAAAATGCATTCAACAATTACTTAAGTATTCATCAAATTAATGCCGTTAAATAAGCCAACATGAAGGAATATCTTAAGTATCTCAAAGGTGACCGCGTAATCTGGATTATTACTATCCTGATGCTTGGCTTTTCACTTGTTACTGTCTTCAGCTTTGTCCCAGTGTTGGTTAAAGTTGAAGGAGGTACACCATTCAAATATTTGGCAAAACACTTGACATATGTGCTAATTAGTTTTGGAGCCATGTACATCGTTCACAAGCAAAACCCAAAATACTTTTCTCAAATCGCAAAATTTGCTCTTTACTTGGGAATTGGATTATTGATTTTAACCTTATTGCTTCCCAACGAGGTCAACAATGCCAAACGTTGGATAAAAGTTCCGTTTATTGGACTGACTTTTCAAGCATCCGACTTTGCGAAGCTAGCTTTGATACTTTATTTGTCGAGGCAACTTGCGAAACGTAAAGATAAGTTTTTGGATTGGAAAGAAGGTTTTATTCCAATTTTCGTCCCAATAGCTTTGGTCTGCGCATTGATTGTCAAAGATAACTTTTCGACAGCGGGAATCATTTTCGTATTATCCCTCACATTGCTGTTCATCGGTCGTTATCCTTTCTCAAGAATTGCAGCTATTGGAGGTATAGCAGTATTAGGATTGTTACTCATCATTGGCGTCCACAAAGCTTTACCTGATTTAAATCTATTGCCCCGTTATGCAACATGGGAAAACAGGATTTTGAATCGGATAGATACCGAAACGAATGTTGTAGAAAATGCTCAGGCCGTCAATGCTCAACTAGCAATCTACAATGGAGGCTTATTCGGTCAAGGTGTTGGAGATGGTAAATTGAAAGAATATTTACCAGAAGCTTATGCCGACTTCTACTACTCAAGTTTCGTAGAAGAATTTGGATTGATCTCAGCCATCATTTTGGTTTCCATGTACTTGATTCTTTTTTTTCGATTTATTCGAATTGGATTGAAATCAGATAGCTTATTTGAAACCTATTTTTGTATCGGTATTGGTATATTGCTCATGACACAAGCCGCAGTTAATATGTTGGTTTGTGCTGGAATCTTTCCGGTAACAGGACAAAACATGCCACTACTAGCCATGGGAGGATCGGCATTAATCATGACCTGTACATCCATTGGTATGATACAAAGTATTGCTGCCAAACAAGAAAAAGATTCGAAAAAAGATGCTCCAAAAGAGCAAGTTGATGATAATGAATTAATAGCAGAAAAGGCATGAAACGCGTAATTATCTCTGGAGGAGGGACTGGTGGACATATTTTCCCTGCGATTGCAATTGCTGATGAAATTAGACGACAATTTCCAGATGTACACATTTTGTTTGTTGGTGCAGAAGGGAAAATGGAAATGGAAAAGGTTCCACAGGCTGGTTACAAAATCATCGGTTTACCAATTGCTGGTCTTCAGAGAAAATTAACTGCAAAAAATCTGTCTCTACCCTTCAAAATATTTAAAAGTATGATGATGGCGAGAGCAACGTTGAAAGAATTCAAACCAGAGATTGCTATTGGAGTTGGTGGATATGCTTCGGGACCAACATTGAAAATGGCTAACTTGTTAAATATTCCAACTGTTCTTCAAGAACAAAATTCGTTTGCTGGCAAAACCAATAAATTATTGGGTAAAAAAGCAGAGAAAATATGCGTCGCATACGAAGGAATGGAGAAATTTTTCCCAAAAAACAAAATTGTTGTAACGGGAAATCCAGTTCGATCGGAAGTTGCACAAATTGAAGGAAAAAGAGCAAGTGCTTTTGAATTTTATGGCTTGGATCCACAAAAACCAACCTTGTTGATTATCGGAGGCTCACTTGGAGCAAAAACGTTGAATGACTCCATGCTTGATGGATTGGATAAATTACAACGAAGTGGCATCCAAACACTTTGGCAATGTGGAAAATTGTACTACAATCAGTTATCCGAAGCGGTTAGAGAGCGAAACATGACAGGTATCAAGCTAACTGAATTCATCGCTCGCATGGATTATGCCTATGCCATGTCAGATGTCATTATTTCTAGAGCAGGAGCTATCTCGGTTTCAGAACTAACACTAGTAGCAAAACCAGTGATTCTTGTTCCTTCACCGAATGTAGCAGAAGACCACCAAACACACAATGCAATGGCATTGGTCAACAAAGAAGCTGCTTTGATTGTAAAAGACAAAGATGCAAGAACAACATTAATTGATGAGGCAATTGCGCTCATTCAGAACAAACCTTTGCAAGAGGATTTATCAAAAAATATTGCTGAACTAGGCAAACCAAATGCAACAGCTGACATCGTTGCTGAAATTGTAGCTATTTGCAAAAAACGAAACGGATAAAACAAAATTCCATGTTAATAAGAACAATCAATATCGATTTAAACAATTTTAAAAATATCTACTTTTTAGGTATTGGAGGAATTGGTATGTCGGCATTGGCAAGATATTTCAAATCACAAGGATTTCAAGTAGCAGGATACGACAAAACACCTTCACCGCTTACAGCGCAATTGGAACAAGAAGGAATTGAAATTCATTATACTGATTACAACACCAATATTCCAGAACAATACAATGACAAATCACAAACGTTAATTGTATTAACTCCAGCAATACCAAAAAATCATGGTGAATTAAATTATTTCGAAACAAATGGGTTTGAAATAGTTAAACGATCTGAAGTGCTTGGATTGATTACAAAAACATCCAAAGGATTATGCGTCGCAGGTACTCACGGTAAAACAACTACAAGTACCATGTTGGCTCACATCCTCAACCAAAGTGACATCAAGTGCACTGCGTTCTTGGGTGGGATTTCAACAAATTTCAATTCGAATCTAGTCCTTCATCCAGAGGCACAATATACTGTAATTGAGGCAGACGAATTCGACCGTTCATTTTTACGTCTACATCCATTTGCTAGTATCATCACTTCTGCTGATCCAGATCATTTGGATATTTATGGCGATGCAACACATTTTCGTGAAGGATTTGAAATGTTCGCCAATTTACATCCGACAAATGGATTTGTAGTACAAAAACATGGTTTGAAATTAGCAACTCTAGCAACATCATATACCTATGGAATCAATCAACCAGACGCAGATTTCTACTGTCAAAATTTAAGATATGTCGCAGGAAAATTCTTGATGGATGTCCAGTTACCCAATCAGCTGTTGACAGACGTAGAACTTGGCATTTCAGGAAAGCACAATGCAGAAAACGCTGTTGCTTGTATCGCTTTATGTAGCTTAATTGGCTTGGAATTACCCGTAATTTTAGAAGGAATCAAAACATTCAAGGGAGTCAAAAGACGCTTTGAATACCACGTAAAATCGCAACATTTAATTTATATTGACGATTATGCGCATCATCCAACCGAAATTAAAGCATTGATAGATTCTGTAAAATTGATGTATCCAAATCAGAAAATTACAGGTGTTTTCCAACCACATTTATTTACGAGAACACGTGATTTCTTTGATGGTTTTGCTGAACAACTTTCGCGTTTGGATGAAACTATTTTGATGCCAATTTACCCTGCAAGAGAAGAACCAATTGAAGGAGTTACAAGCAATTCGTTGCTAAGTAAAATTACAGCTAAAGAAAAACAATTGTTAACACCACAAGAAGTCATCAACTATTTGAAGACAAAAAACGAGGGTGTGTTTTTA
>DATGOZ010000128.1:0-2250 GCA_035305395.1 Taishania sp.
AATCAATGTCACTTGACTTAATCAATTCAACTGCTTTCATCAAAGTACTATACTCCGGATTCGCTTCGATCCCCGAAAATTCAGTTACTTTAAAAGAAGCTGTAGCTGCAATTACTTGATCATACACTCCATTCGATTTGATACTTCCTCCCCCATAAGCAATCAATACATGCTTAACTCCTTGTTCTTTCAACAAATCTGTTACTCGGTTAATTTGATTCTTTCCGAAAACGATTCTTGTTGGATTATATGCTTCAAAATTGTTCATCGCTGTTATTTTTCGTTACTTAATAAATCTTCAACAGATTTAGGTCTCAATGCAAAATTTGTCTTAAAATGTTGAATAAATTGTTCCTCTTTATTGATTTTATCCATTGGATAGAAGATTCCATCTGGTTGATCGTAATAGGTTACCCCAACAACTTCTCCACTATCGAAATAAATCTTAATTTCAGCTGCATAAAAGCGATTCATCCCCATCCGTTTAATTGTTACAATCTCATACAATTTTGTTGAATCCTCTTGTAAGGTATCAGTTAAATTATGAAGTTGTTCAATTTTTAGTTGATAAGATTCAGATAAAAGTTTCAATGAATCTTTTGATGCTGAAATTGTAGCATGTGTAATGGAATCTTTTACACTAGGCAATAATGAATCTAATTCCGCTATTTGATTGGATAGAGAATCAAGTATACTAGTAAACATATTCAGTTCTTTTGCGCGTTTAATCACACTCATAGAATCAGCTTTCACGTATTCCTTGCTCTCATCAATTGGATAGAAAATTGTTTGTGCATTACCAATGACTTTAGCAATTTTCACCTCATTATCTACAAAATAAGCTACCATTTCAGATCCACCAACTTGATTGTAATACAGATCTTTTTCAACTTCCATAACAGCAGTTGACTTTCCCCAAATACGTGCTTCAGAAACAATGGAATCATTCATATACACACGCATTGAATCTCCTTTTAATTCACCATTCTTTGCCCACAGAATAGGATTTTTGTACAATTCCATATAGCCGTCTGTTTTGGTGTACGACAAGCTATCACCTATTCCTTGAATTTTCGAGCTAAAGATTTTCACACCATGATATCCTAGAGTATACAACCGTTGATCAAGTGAATCATTTTGATTGAAGATTGTGTCGGCATGAACATACAGCGTATCGTCTTTTTGATATTTAATCAACATCGCTTGATCTGTTAACAGCGAATACTTGAGCGAATCATCCATTTTAGCGTAATTTCCACTAAAGGCAATGCTATCTTTAAAATCTTGGACGAAAACATGTCTGAATCCTTCGGCTAACTTCTCTCTCGGATTATAAATCAATGAATCACCCTGAATGATGCGTGTATCTTGTTCAATGCTAGCATTACGCATCAAACTTCCTTTTTCAGTTTCCATGTTGTACCATCCACGATTTGCCTCCATAAACGCATCCTCAGTGATAATACACGTTGGACCGAAAAAGTAACAAGTACTCTTTTCGTACTGAAACTTTAATGAGTCGGTTGTCATTTTCAATTCATCCGATTCATAGTTCACATTTGTTTTAAAGAAAAAGTTTTTTGATTTGGGGTAGAAATAACCGATTTTACTCGTGAGAACTTCCTTTTTTAGCATGTTCTCAATCTTTCCTCCATTGCGATAAATTCCTTGTTCTTTACGCGTATTGTAATTTAGAGAATCGGTTGTCAAACGATATTCTCCATCAATTGCTCTTACTTTTCCCCAAAGTGTTGCTACACCTGAATTACTATAATAACACAACGAATCACAAAATAGGTTGATGTTATCCGATTTGCGGATGTGCACATTTCCGTATGCGCGAATTGTTTTATTGTTTTCAAAGTAATACGCAGAATCGCAATACATCGTATTTCCTTGATATACAAAATTGGCACCATCTAATAATTTGTGAATTCCCTTTTTTTGATCATAAACCAACGCACTTGATCCAGGCAATAATTCGCCAAACACTTGTGCAAAAAGAGAATTACACAAAAAAAATGCGCTCATTACGAGCGCAAATTTATTGAATATGTTATTGGTTGTAATCAATTTTTTGTATTCAACGTTTGCGTTCTGTCTGGTCCAACCGACACTACAGTAACTGGAACTCCCAAATTTCGTTCCAAATAAACCACATAATCTTTCAATTCCTGCGGTGCGTCAGCAAAATTAGACAATTTTGTTAAATCTGTATTCCAACCTTTAATTTCTTCATATACCGGAGTT
>DATGOZ010000129.1:0-7968 GCA_035305395.1 Taishania sp.
CAATAAAAATCAACCTGTGCGGGTTCTGCATATATATTTGATTTCAATATATTTGCGACCGTATCAAATGGTACTTTTTGAGCTAATCCATTTGCATTGGTTATCACAATGTTTTTGTTGTTCATGTTGTTTGGCAGTTCCAGTGCGGGAAATCGAACTGCTCCGTCAAAACGGGCATTGGTTTCTGAAATGAAATTACCATATACACGAGAATTATTCATTCTGGTTTGACCTAAAAAATGAACATTTTGTTCTACACGCAGATTTTTTTTAATGGTTACGGAATCTCTTACAACAAGAGTAGAATCAATTTTTACTTTTCCTGCAACTTCTAGCCGTACTTGTGGGGCAGTAGTTCCGATTCCTACATTTCCATTCGTAGAAATTGAATTTTGTTGCGCATAATTGACAGTTGAAATACCGATCACTGCCGTGAGACAAAAGAATAGTTGTTTTTTCATAAAAAATAGTTTAGTTATTCTGTTAATGTACTTTAAAATTTTGAATTACAAAAATATATGATCAAAAAGTTTTAACTTCAAAGGAAAAAACAATATAACTTGTATTATAGAACAGACCTTTAAAATTCTTGATAAAAAGAAAAGCCCCTCGAAATATTTTTTCGAGAGGCTTTGTAAATGAAGTCTTTCAATCGACTAATCAATCACTTTTCCATACAAATCGTAATGATCGGCATTTGTGATTTCAACCATTGCAAAATCGCCAATTCTTACGTAGTGTTCAGATTTTTTCACCAACACTTCGTTGTCCACTTCTGGGGAATCAAATTCGGTACGACCGATAAAATAATCTCCTTCTACACGGTCAAATAATACTTTATATGTCTTCCCAACTTTTTGTTGGTTCAATTCATAACTAATTCCAGATTGCAATTCCATTATTGCATCGGCTCTTCTTCTTTTTTCTTCTTCTGGTACATCATCCTCGAAGTTGTATGCATGTGTATTGTCTTCGTGTGAGTATGTGAAAATTCCCAATCGGTCAAATTTCATATCTTCAACAAATTGATACATTTCTTGGAAATCTTCTTCTGTTTCACCTGGATAACCAGCAATCAAAGTTGTGCGAATAGTGATACCAGGAACTTTCTCACGAATTGTTTTTACCAATTCTTCGGTTTTTTCACGCGTAATTCCACGGCGCATATGTTTCAAAATCTTTGTTGAACCGTGTTGCAAAGGCATATCCAAATACTTACAGATGTTGTCGTATTTATTCATCACGTCCAACACATCCATCGGGAATCCAGCAGGGAAGGCGTAATGCAAACGAATCCATTCGATTCCTTCGATTTGTGCCAATTGCTCCAATAAATCTGCTAATGCACGTTTTTTGTACAAGTCTAATCCATAATACGTTAAATCTTGTGCAATCAACATCAATTCTTTTACACCTTTGGCTGCTAAATCTTTTGCTGATTTTACTAAGTCTTCAATTGGTGTAGAAACATTTCCACCACGCATCAACGGAATAGCACAGAAAGAACAAGGTCTATCGCATCCTTCTGCAATTTTAAAATAGGCAAAATGGTTTGGAGTAGTAAGCAAACGTTCTCCTACCAATTCGTGTTTGTAATCTGCTTTTAATGTTTTTAGAAGTCGCGGTAAATCTCTTGTACCAAAGAATGCATCCACCTCTGGAATTTCAACTTCCAATTCGTCTTTGTATCGTTCAGACAAACATCCTGTAACATAAACTTTATCAACCATTCCATCTGCCTTTGCTTCGGCATAGCGAATGATTGTATCAATTGATTCTTGTTTCGCTGCATCGATAAAACCACAAGTATTGATGATTACAATTTCTGCATCATCTTGCTTTGATTCATGTTCGACGTCAAATTTATTAGCACGTAATTGTGCCATCATTACTTCAGAGTCAAAAATGTTTTTTGAGCAACCTAAAGTAACTACGTTAACCTTATTTTTTTTGAGGGTTTTTGTCTTCATTTTTACTTTTTAGTTGGGTAACCATAATCTTTTGTATGGCTTTTTTGTCCCGTATTTACATCATAGAAATCCCATTCACCTACCATTTCATCATCTTTATATTCTCCACGATAATAAATAGAACCGTTTGCATGGTAAACAATGGAATAACCATTTTTTAGTCCATGGCGAAATTCAACTATAGATTGTTTGCGTCCATCTGGAAAATAGTGAACCCAAATTCCATGTTTTTTTCCTTTTGAGTCATACGTTCCTTCCGTTTTTAGTTGATCGTTACTTCCATAAAAGGCTTTGTAATGTGAACCATCAACTTTTTCATAATCTTCTTTTACTTCTGTGCTCACACGATTTGGATCGTCTGCTGCAGTTTCATCCTTACATCCTGTAAGGATAAAGCATGTTAGTAATACGTATAACAGATTCTTCATAACACAAATTATTTTGTTCTAAACGTTGTATATTCTACTAAACCAATTAGTGATTTTTTGGCATCTGAATCAGGAATAGTTTGAATTAATCCAAGTGCTTTTTCTTTGATTTCCATCATGCGTTTGTGGGCATACTCAATACCACCAGATTGAATCACAATTTCGATTGCTCTGCGCACATGCGGTTTACTTTCGTTGTGGTTGCGAATGATATTTAATAATTCACGCTTAACTTCTTTATCGGCTGTATTCAATGTGTAAATGATGGGCAATGTCATCTTTTGTTCACGAATGTCATTTCCAGTTGGTTTGCCAACACTACTTGGATCCCCATAATCAAAAATGTCATCTTTTATTTGAAAAGCAAGTCCAACCAACTCACCAAATTCACGCATAACGGGAGCGAAATCTTGTTTACCAACCGAAACAGCACCCAATTCACAACAAGTAGAAATAAGTGAAGCCGTTTTTTTACGGATTACTTCAAAGTACACCTCTTCAGTAATATCCAAGCTTCTTGATTTTTCCAATTGAAGTAATTCTCCTTCACTCATTTCTCGCACGGCATTGGCTACAATTTCTAACAAATGTGTGTTGCCACGTTCGATCGAAAGTAACAAAACGCGTGAAAGCATGAAATCTCCAACTAAAACAGCAATTTTGTTTCTCCACAAAGCATTTGCTGAGAAAAAACCTCTGCGTTCGTTGGCATCGTCAACTACATCGTCGTGAACAAGTGAGGCTGTGTGTAATAGTTCAACCAAACTCGCTGCATCGTAAGTATCGTCATTGATTTTACCTAACATTTTTGCTGTTAGGAAGATGAATAAAGGACGCATTTGCTTTCCTTTGCGTTTGACGATGAATTGGGTCACCCTGTTCAGAAGCTTCACATTTGACTTCATGCTTTGCGGAAAGCGCACCTCAAATTCTTTCAATTCCGCTTGAACAGGTAAAATTATATCATCAACTTTCATCATCGGTGCAAAGATAGTAAATTGTCGTTTCTTTTCGATTACTTCGTATTGTCTTAGCAAAAAACTAACAGTTAGCGTTTTGAGATTATTCTTGAGGTTCGCTCGTCATCAAATCAACAAAATCCGACATACTGATTCGTGTGTAATCCGAGGGGATTCCAAAAAGATCTTTGTCAACTTTTTTTCGTTCGATAGCAATCAACGTGTGATTGTAGATACCATCGTTGGTATGAACTTGGTATGAAGTGACAAGCCCTGGAAAATAGTCAAATCCAGGAATGTATTTTGCACTGATTTTTTTATGATAAAAAGCAGTCAATGGAGCATCATGATTTTTTGTTTTAACGAGCAATTTTTTCGATTTCAAACCAAGAATTTCTTGTTTGCCACGTGTTTTCTTGTAGGTGTATTTTTGTGTGTGGGTTGTATCTTCTGGAATTTGAATAGCATATTTCCCCAATGCAGTTTGAATGAGTAAATAGCCTTTGTTTTTCTGAAAATGATGGATTAAAATTTGATCTCCCAAGTTTTCAGTTTTTGTTTCCACACGAAGTAAGGTGTCGTTCGTATAAATGGTCATTATAGAACTTGGATAAAAGCTGCGTAGCGAAGTATCAGCAATCTCAATTTGATATGTTAAAACACCTTCAAATTGTTTTTGAGAGAATACGTTAGATACTAATAAACAATAGCATAAGATTATCTGAAAGAATTTGATGTTCATGAAAATCGGAATTATGTGTTAAAGATAACTATTCATGCAATATTCGTACAACTTTTTAATTAATGAGATTATTTTCTGTCCGTTTCGACTTAGATTTTGATTTTTTAGCATTTAGTAGTTTTAAAAACGGTTACTTTTGTTGTATTATTTCAAAGTAACATACGTGTTTGGTTTAATTTTCGGTTTTATTGGATACCTCATATTTCACAATTTTTTTGGGGCATTAATGGGCTTTTTAATTGGTTCATACTTTGATAATCAACAACGAGCTAAAGTTGCGCAAGAGAAGGGACAATACAAAACAGGTAGAACAGCAGAAGAAATTTTTGAGTATTACCAAGCTCGATCAAATCGAGCAGCAGATGTCCCAACCATATTGATGGCGCTTTCTGCAGCAGTAATGAAAGCAGATGGGAAGGTATTGAAGGTAGAGTTGAGTTATGTGAAGGAATTCCTTAGACAGCAATTTGGGAATCAGTTTAGCGCACAACATTTAAAAGTTCTCAAACATTATTTAGATACAGACATTCCGATTACGCAAATTTGTTCGGATACACGCATCCACTTGCGACCTGAATCTCGATTGCAGTTGATTCATTACTTATTTGGAATTGCAAAAGTTGATGGCGAAGTTTCAGTAAGTGAACTCAATGTCATTTCGAATATTGCCAACATGATGGGTATTCCTCAAGCAGACTTTGAATCTATCAAAAGCATGTTTTACCGCAATGTTGATTCGGATTACAAGATTTTAGGTCTTACAGAAAATGCAACTGACGAAGAGGTGAAAAAAGCCTATCGTCAGATGGCAATCAAATACCATCCAGATAAAGTTGCACAAATGGGTGAGGAGTTCCAAAAAGGAGCAAAAGAAAAATTCCAAACAATTCAAGACGCGTATGAAGCAATCAAAAAGCGTCGTGGAATGAAATAATTACTACTTTCTTGGAGCAAACCACAAAATTCCGAAGGTAGCAACAGCAACGATTGTTATCGAACTCAAAGGCATTATTATCGCTGCTACAATGGGTTCGAGTTTACCTGTTATTGCAAAGCTTAATCCAATCGTGTTGTACAATAACGAGAAACAGAAACAGATGCGCAATATTGTCGATGAGAAGTTTGATGTTCTCAACAACAACGGTAGTTTGTTAAGGTTATTTGCATCCAAAATAGCATCCGATGATGGTGTGAATTGGAATACATCTTCTGTAATAGAAATTCCAACATTTGCTTCGTTCAATGCACCAGAATCGTTCAGACCGTCACCTATCATCATGACGTTAGCCCCATTTGTTTTCAGTTGAGCAATGTAATCTTTTTTTGATTGTGGAGTTTGTTGAAATTGGATATTTACCCCATTCGGAAATATTGATTCTAATAATATTTTGTCTTTGCTCGAATCTCCAGAAAGAACATGAAGTTTATAGTTTCCTAATTCGCCAATCATTTCAGCTAAACCATCGCGCAACTGAGAGGAGAAGATGAATCGACCAGTAATAACGCCATTAATCATTAAATAAATTGAAGATTTATCGTCAAGTGCTTCTACTTCTAGAAATTTGGCCGAACCTAGTTTGTACTCGTTTCCATCACAAACACCAATCATTCCTTTTCCTTTGAACTCTTCGAAGAATGATAACTCTTTTTCATGTGAAGGATCAACAAATTGTTCTAAATGATTTTTTAGTGCCATTGCGCTTGGATGTGTCGAAGAATGTGTAATTGAAAAGATGCTATCATAATCCGATTGAAGTAGGGGCAATCCTTCGTACTCAACATTACTACTGACTTTTGTAAGCGTTCCAGTCTTGTCAAAAACAATATCTGTAATTTGTTCCAAGTCTTTTACAACAGAAACATGTTTGACATAAAGTCCTCTTCGACCAAGTAAACGCATGTTATTACCGTAAGTAAAAGGAGAAGACAATGCTAAAGCACACGGACAAGCAACGATTAAAATGGCTACAACAACTTCTATAATGCGTGAAGTATCAATGAACCACCACGCAATTGTTGCCAAACCAGCGATAATTAAAACAGCAATCAAAAACCACGTAGAAAATTGATTAGACAAGAGGTGAGAGGAAGTTGTTTTTGCAGAAGCATTGTTCCACAAACTCGTCAAGTGACTTCTATTTGTCGATTCTTTCACTTCCAGTTTAACACTTTTTCCGATGATTTTTCCTCCAGCAAAAATGGTTTGATTTGCTGATTTAGTAATCAATTCAGATTCGCCTGTAACAAAGCTGTAATCCAATGTTGCTTCGTCAGATAAAATAATTGCATCACATGGAACAATCTCTTCGTTTCGAATTAGAATATGATCTCCTTTGTCTAATTTTTCAATCGCTACAGTTTCTTGCCCCGATGCAGTAATTTTAGTCACCGCAATTGGAAAATACGAAGTATAATCTCGTTCAAAACTTAAAGATTGATATGTTTTACTTTGGAACCATTTTCCAATTAGTAAGAAGAATATAAATCCTGCAAATGAATCCATATAACCTGGACCTTGACCAGAAAAAATAGCATAACTACTTTGAAAATATAGGGCAAGAATACCGATTGAAATAGGAACATCCAAGTTGATACTTTTTGCTCGAAGTGATTTCCATGCAGAGATTAAGAATTCATTTCCAGAATAAAATAGGACAGGAAGCGAAACGGCAAAAGAGAGATATGCCATGAATTGTCGAAATTCAGGATTCACTTCTTCAATTCCTAAATATTCAGGAAAGCTCCATAGCATGATGCTACCAAAAGCAAATCCAGCAATTCCTAGTTTTACTAAAAATGTTTTGTCGATGAGTTTTTCTTGTTTCTTTCGGTTTCCAAAGTTTGGAGAGTATCCGATACGATGGAGTAATGTTGCTAATTCCGACAATTTCAGTTTCGATGAATCAAAAGAAATTGAAGCTTCCTTAGCTGCAAAATTGACGGTACATTTATAAATGTTTGGATTCAACTTCTGCAAGTTTTCCAATAAGTAGATACAGGAACTACAATGAATGGAAGGTAAATAAAGCATCACCTTACAGTGATTGTTTTCTTCAAACAAAATTGTTTTCTGTCTGATTTCAGGTAAGTCCAAGAAATCGTATTTACCTTCGTTTAAATTATCTGGTTTAGTACCTGGTATTGCCTCAAAACGATAGAACCCATCCAACTGATTATCTTTCAGTATAGCATACACCGTTCTACAACCAACGCAACAAAAACTCTTTTGATCTAAACTATACTCTTTTCCAATAATGGAATCCCCACAATGAAAGCATTGCTTTTTCATAATTTATCCCCCATAACAACCTAGTACAAAGGTATCTTGGTTGCGACAGTTAAAATATGATTTACATCATGTTTAAACTTAATTTTTATTAACTTTGCAGTGTCATTTTACGGGTATATGCAACTTTCCTCACACAAACACGTGTCATGCGACAAATGTAAGTCACGTATGAACTCTATGTTTAGCCACTATAATTGCGAAGAAGCTTCGGAATTAAATGCGGTTAAAAGCTGTTCCTTTTACAAGAAGAAGCAGTCGATTTTTTTGGCTGGAAGTTCCCCACGTGGAGTTTACTGTTTAAATGAAGGAAAAGTGAAAGTTTTCTCACTAGGAGAGAATGGTAAGGAACATATTGTTCACATTGCAAAAGAAGGTGAAATCATTGGTTTCCGTGCGATGCTAAGTGGGGATCCTTATGAAGTTTCTGCCGAAACATTAGAAGATTGTAATATCTGTTTTATTGCCAAAGAGGATTTTCTAAATATGCTTGATGGCAATGTTCAACTGAGACAAAATGTGATGCAGTCTTTGTCAAAAGAATTGAATATTCGTACCAAGCTTCTAACGAATATGGCACAAA
>DATGOZ010000130.1:0-3709 GCA_035305395.1 Taishania sp.
TATGGAGGACCACACGCGGCATTTTTCGCTACCAAAGATGATTACAAACGTAACATCCCAGGACGAATCATCGGAGTTTCAAAAGATACGGATGGGAATACGGCTTTGAGAATGGCATTGCAAACTCGTGAGCAACATATCAAACGCGATAAAGCAACTTCAAACATTTGTACTGCTCAAGCATTGTTAGCTGTTATGGCTTCTATGTATGCGGTTTATCATGGACCTCAAGGTGTAAAAGAAATTGCCTTAGACGTTCATAGCTTAGCTACAAAAGCAGCAAATGGGTTGAAAGCGATGGGGGTTGATGTAAATAACGCTCCATTTTTTGATACAATTTGGATTAAAAATATCGACGCGGCTAAAGTGAAAGCTATTGCTGAGCGTTATGAAATGAACTTCAATTTCCCTTCAGCAACAGAAGCGACTATTAGTTTTGGTGAACCTCATACAATTGAAGATGTTACTGCAATTTTAGCTGTATTTGCTGAAGTTACGGGTAAAAATGCAACAATCATTGAAGAAGAAAGAGAGGGAGCATTAACAAGTGAATTATTGCGTTCTGATGCAATTTTAACACACCCAACGTTTAATTCATACCATTCAGAATCTTTGATGATGCGCTACTTGAAGCGTTTGGAAAACAAAGATCTTTCGTTGGTACACTCAATGATTCCGTTGGGATCTTGTACAATGAAATTGAATGCTGCAAGTGAATTGATGCCAATTACAAATCCACAGTTTGCTAACTTACATCCATTTGCTCCACAAGATCAAGTGGAAGGGATGTTAGAAATGATTGAGGAATTGGAGGCAGATTTATGTGCTTGTACAGGATTTGCTGGAGTTTCCTTACAACCAAACTCTGGAGCGCAAGGTGAATATGCTGGATTGATGGTAATCAAAGCGTACCATGAGTCTAGAGGAGACTTTAATCGTAAAAAAATCATTATTCCTTCTTCTGCACATGGAACAAACCCTGCATCTGCTGTAATGGCTGGATTTGAGGTTGTAGTTACAGGTTGTGACGAAAATGGAAATATTGATATCGCTGAATTAAAGGCTAAAGCTGAAGAGTTAAAAGATGTTTTGGCAGGTATCATGGTAACTTACCCTTCAACTCATGGAGTTTATGAGGAAGGAATTAAAGAAATTACTTCTATCATTCACGAAAATGGTGGACAAGTATATATGGATGGTGCAAACATGAACGCGCAAGTTGGATTGACAAATCCAGGAAACATTGGTGCTGATGTGTGTCACTTGAACCTACACAAAACATTTGCGATTCCTCACGGTGGTGGTGGACCAGGAGTTGGACCAATTGGTGTTGCAGAACACTTAGTTCCATTCTTGCCTACAAATGCTGTGGTTGCAACGGGAGGTGAAAAAGCGATTAATGGTGTTTCAGCAGCTCCTTTTGGAAGTGCATTGATCTTGTTGATTTCTTACGGATATATCAAAATGTTGGGTGCTGAAGGTTTGAAACAAGCAACTCAAGCGGCTATTATGAATGCAAATTATATCGCTGCATCGTTGAAAGAACATTATCCAATTTTATATACAGGTAAAAACGGAACTGTGGCTCACGAGTTGATTTTGGATTGTCGTGAAATCAAGAAGACTTCTGATGTTGAAGTTGCTGATATCGCAAAACGTTTGATTGACTTCGGATTCCATGCTCCAACGGTATCTTTCCCTGTTGCTGGAACTTTGATGATTGAGCCAACAGAATCTGAAGATAAAGGAGAAATGGATCGTTTCATCACAGCAATGATTAAGATTCGTGAAGAAATCCGTGAAATCGAAAATGGTAATGCAGACAAGGTGAATAATTTATTGAAAAATGCGCCGCATACTGCAAACTGTATGATTAATTTGAAATGGAATTACCCTTATACTCCTCAAGAAGCAGCATTCCCAGTTGCGTACTTACATGAGTTCAAATATTGGGTGCCTGTTCGTCGTGTGGACAATGCACTTGGTGATAGAAACTTGATTTGTTCTTGTCCAAGTGTTGAATCATACGCAATGGCTGAATAAGAAATATTTTTTCTATAGTTTGAAAGGGTTGTCAGAAATGATGACCCTTTTTGTTTAGGATATTTTAAAGAAGTATTGTTCGATGCATTCAACTTTCCGTACCTTTGTAACATGGAGGAAGAGAGACTCGATAAATTATTGTTGCAACTTGGGTTAGTAAGTTCACGTGTTAGAGCGGAGGAAATTATTCGCGTTTACGGAGTAAAGGTTAACGGTAAATTAATCAATAAAACAGGGAAAAAAGTTCCTGTCGACGCAACGATTGAGATGATGGCGGAAGAAATCCCGTACGTTTCAAGAGGTGCTTTAAAATTGGTTGAAGCAATCAATGTGTGGAAACCAGCAATAGATGGTAAGATCTTTATGGATGTTGGTGCTTCAACAGGAGGCTTTACTGAAGTTTTGTTGCAAAATGGAGCTTCAAAAGTATTTTGTATCGACGTTGGTAGAGATCAGTTGCATCCTACTATAAAAAATGATAATCGTGTTGTAAACCTCGAAAGAACACACGTAAGAGAGTTAAATCACAAACTGATTCCAGAGATGTGTCAGGGTTGTGTAATTGACGTATCGTTTATTTCGTTAGAAAAAGTTTTTCCGTTTTTACATCCCTATTTGGAAAGTGGAGCTACCGTTATAGCGTTAGTAAAACCTCAATTTGAAGTAGGAAAGGAGCATATTGGAAAAGGTGGTATTGTTAAAAATCAGTTGCTTTACAAAGATGTAATTGAAGGAACAAAAGAAACTGCGCTTCAAAATAATTTAGAATATGTTGCCCACATTGATTCTCCAATCTTAGGAGGTGATGGAAATAAAGAATTTTTGATGCTTTTGAAAAGAAGGTAGAAGTATGAAATTAGAAATTAGAAGGAGGAAATTAATTAGATTTCAAATATTTCATAATTCTAATTTCATAATTCTAATTTCATAATTCTAATTTCATAATTCTAATTTCATAATTCTAATTTCATAATTCTAATTTCATAATTCTAATTTCATAATTCTAATTTCATAATTCTAATTTCATAATTCTAATTTCATATTTACTTTAACCCTTCCAATTCCTCTGTAGCTGTTTCCCATATAAGCATTTGTTCATCCAATTTGGCTTTCGTTTCATTGAATTCAGCTAGAACTTTTTGAGATTTTACTTCGTCAGTATAATCTAAATCAGCCATGATTGCTTGAATATCGGCAATTTTAGCTTCCAGTTTCTCGATTTCTTTTTCGGCATTGTTAACCTTATTATTCAAAGAATTACGTAGTTTTTTCAACTCTTTTTGATCTTCACGACTCAATTCAGGTTTTAGTTCCTCAACAGGTTTTGCCTTTTCTTCAACTTTTGGTTGACTTTGTTGTTTTAAAGAGATCTCTTTTCCTTGATTATTGAGTGAACTCATTTTGCGTTCCAAGTATTCTTTCAACTCGAAATGGTGAATTTTTAAGGTCTTATCTTCGATATCCCAAATTCTGTTTGTCAAACCATCTAAGAATTCACGGTCGTGAGATACTACAATAAACGTTCCTTCGTAGTTTTTCAAGGCTTGCTTCAATACTTCTTTACTCTGAATATCCAAATGGTTTGTAGGCTCATCTAGAATCAAGAAATTTGAAGGACTTAGTAACAACTGACACAAAGCCAAACGCGTACGCTCACCTCCTGATA
>DATGOZ010000131.1:0-2826 GCA_035305395.1 Taishania sp.
AATCCATACTAAAACGCATCCACAAGTTAATTAAGGTAATCAGTACTCCCTTCGAAGGGATAGGTAAACCTGAAGCACTCAAACACGATTAAAAAGGGTTTTGGTCAAGAAGAATTGATGGTGAACATCGATTGGTTTACACAATACGAAAACTCAATCGTAATCGTAGCTTGCAGATATCATTATTAAAAAAGGGAACATTGCTGTTCCCTTTTGTTTGAGCAGTACGTTAGATCTGATCTAGCGCTTGTGAGATATCTGCTATGATATCTTCGTAGTATTCAACACCAACAGACACACGAACTAATTTTTCGGTAATCGCCATGTTGTTTTTGATATCTTGAGGTACATCGGCATGCGTCATGGTGTATGGATGCTCAGCCAAGGATTCTGTTCCACCCAAACTCACTGCCAACTTGATCAATTTTAAATTATCCAAGAACGTAAATGCTTCTTTTTCTCCACCCCTTACATCAAAAGCAATCATTGCTCCGCTCGACTTGTATTGTTTACGGTAAATTGCCTTTTCACGTTCCGTTCCATTTTCTTCAATAAATCCTAAGAAATAAACCTTCTCCACTTTCGGATGAGTTTTCAGGAAATTAGCAACTTCAATTGCATTTCGTGCTTGTTGCTCCATACGCACCTTCAATGTTTCCAACGAACGCATCAACATCCATCCTGTGAATGGAGCAGCCATGTTTCCTAAGAATGTACGCAACCCTTTAACACGAGCCATGTGCGTCTTTGACCCCAAACAAGCTCCGGCAATCACATCAGAGTGACCTCCGATGTATTTTGTAGCTGAATACAATACCAAGTCAGCACCATGCTCCAACGGATGTTGCCAAATCGGTCCCATGTATGTATTATCAACTGACAAAACAACTTCTTTATCAGCAGTTGTAAAATGCTTTTTAATCTCCGCACACATCTCAATATCAATCAACGCATTTGTTGGATTGGCAGGCGTTTCAATATGAATCATCGTCAAACGATCAGCTCTTCCTGATTGATTGATTTTCTCAATAATTTGTTCTTTTGTTTCTTCAGGACCAAAACCAATTGACTCAATGTTCAATTTCTTTAAGAAATAATTAATGAAATGGTCTGTTCCTCCATATACAGGACGTGAATAGAGCAACAAATCACCTGGTGTCATGAATTCCAACATAGCAGTTGCAATAGCAGACATTCCACTTTCGAAGATGGCACAATCCTCTGCTTTATCCCATAAGCACAAACGATTTTCTAAAATTTCAAGATCTGGATTATTCAGGCGTGAATAAATTAATCCCATTTCTTCTCCTTGCTTTTGTTCACTCAATCCATAAGCAACTTCAAAGAAACGCTTTCCTTCCATTGCAGAGTTAAAAACAAATGTTGAAGTCTGAAATATTGGACATTTCAACGAACCTTCTGATAATTTCGGCTTGTATCCATAAGTCATCATTAAACTCTCAGGATGCATTTTTGTATAATCCATATTGTCTGTATTTTTTTATAAACTTAGAATATTTTACTATTCATTATTAATTGATAGAAAATATTACTATAAATTTACATTTTGTCATTCGTTTATTCTAAAACAATCAGCTCAAAATAATGGAAAAAGAAAATTTAACTTCTACAATAAATTTAGATGCTATTGACCTACAAATCTTGGATCTCTTGCGCCGAGATGCAAAACAAGGAACAAAAGAGATTGCTCAAAAAATTGAACTGACAACAACTCCAACCTATGAGCGAATCAAGCGTCTAGAAAAGAATGGTGTAATCAAACGATATACAGCAATCATTGATAACAAAAAATTGGGATATGATTTAACATTATTTTGTAATGTCCAACTCAAATCACATACTTCCGAATATCTTACAGAATTTGAAGCGGCAATCATCGGACTTAAGGAAGTCAAGGAATGCTATCACATTGCAGGAAATTTTGACTATCTACTAAAAATTGATATTGAAAACATGAACGAATATGCAACCTTCGTTAAAGATAAATTGACTGTTATACCTCACATTGCTACGGTACAAAGTTCTTTTGTGATGCGCACACTCAAAGCTGAATATTAATCTTTCTTAACAACACATTTAAGAGTTAATATGTATTTTTGTCTTACTCAAATTCATAATTTTGAATAAATTCTTCATATACACACTTCGAATCATTTTTATTCCATTCGAAATCAGCTTAGCAATTGTCATGCTGCTCTTTATTTACATCCTTTTTTCAGCTACAGTTTCGGCTCCAGAAGTGCCAGAAATTAGCATTGGGAAGCGAGTAAAGGTTGGAGAAAATCACTACACACTTGGTGCAAATTATTTGAAAAAAAATGAATTTGGAGTCTGGGAAATGTACATCGAAGGAGATCCATACGAACGTGGATTAATTTATGGCGAATTAGCGAAAGAACTGAACCACTACCAAGAAGTTGTTTTTGTTGACCAAATCAAACAATTTATTCCTTCGAAGACTTTTCAAAACTTCTTAAAAATCATGATGGGATTTTTTACGAATGAAATTCCAGATAATATTTCACTTGAAAATCAACAAGAGATCTACGGCATCTCTCGCACATTCTCGGATGAATTTGACGATATCGCCCCAAAATACACACGTATTTTAGGTTACCACGCAGCACACGATATGGGACACGCATTGAATGATTATAGCGTTGTCGGTTGCACATCTTTTGCTCTGAAAGGAGAAAAAACGGTTACAAACAACCTTATTGTGGGACGAAATTTTGACTTTTATGTTGGTGACGAATTTGCTGAGAATAAAATCATCTTATTTATTAACCCAAGCTCTGGCTATAA
>DATGOZ010000132.1:0-5662 GCA_035305395.1 Taishania sp.
TTCCATTTTGTTGTTTTCCTGATTTTATACAGGAGGATGAACATCTCGTACATTTCATATTGTTTTGGTTTTATATATTATTGGAATCCTATCATCTTTGAAATAATTTCACCTGCTAATCTGATACGCGACCCAATAAAATCTATTCAAAAAAACACATTTTTAGAAAGAATACCATTTTTAGGGTATAGGAAACATATATAAAAAAAGTAAATTTGCCTCGTCTTATTTAGACTAAGTTTAGATAAGAAAACAAAACTGTAATGGCTAGAAAATTTACTTTACATATTTTAAGTTTTTTATTTCTATTCTTTTGTAGTCAAGTTTTTGCACAAAATGGAACACTTCGCGGATTTATCCAATACAAGAATGGAGAAACTGCACCAGGTGTTGCTATTCAGCTAGTCAACACGAATTACAGAGCCATGTCTGATGCAGACGGCTACTTTATAATCAAAGAAATTCCATTTGGTGAATATACGATTCAAGTTACTGCAATCGGGATTGAAAGCACTGCTTTTACTAAAACCATTGATAAAAAGGATGAGCAAATTGAGATTTTCGTAACGGAATCAGAAAAAATGCTCGAAGAAACAATTGTTTACGGAAAAACAGAGGTTCGAGAGGTACGTGATAAAGGCTATGCTATTTCAGTGATAGAACCAAAACACATAGAATTACAATCCATTCAAACCAATGATTTGCTTGATAGGACTGCTGGTGTTCGCGTTCGTCAATCTGGTGGTTTGGGTTCGGATGTCAACTATAACTTAAACGGACTTTCAGGGAATTCGGTGAAAGTTTTCATTGACGGAATTCCAATTCGCAACTTCGGCCCCTCCTTCTCTATCAATAGCATACCTCCGGCAATGATTGATCGCATTGAGATTTACAAAGGTGTTGTACCTGTCCATTTATCTGATGATGCTTTAGGTGGTGCTATCAACATCATTCTTAAAAAGAAATTGGTTAACAACTTCGCTGTATCTTATTCATATGGATCATTCAATACACATCAATCTGATTTTAGAGGAAATTACCGTCACGAAAAATCTGGATTCACAGTAAATGGAAGTGGATTTATCAATTATTCAGACAACAATTACAAAGTTTGGGGTGACAATGTCAATGTACAATTAGCTCCAGGAGCAGCAAATACACCTATTGTAGCAAAACGTTTTCACGATCGATACAGATCACAAGGAATTAAAGCTGATTTTGGTTTTACAAACGTTAAATGGGCTGATCGTTTTATGGTTGGAGCAATGTTTTCTAATATGGATAAACAAATTCAACACGGTCAATCCATGAAAGTTGTTTATGGAAACCGCCACATGAAATCACAATCCGTTATGGGAAGCATTGAATATGTAAAACGAAACATCTTCAAAAAATTAGAATTCTCAACTTTTGCTTCGATTTCTCAATTAAACAGAACAACAGTCGATACGATTGACACACATTATAGCTGGTTAGGACACGAAACATATTACTACAATGGTTCGAATCCAGACATTTGGGTACTTGGAGGTGGTGAAGCTGGAAGAAAGTCCTTATTGAATGACATTGACATAAACATCAATTCACGTTCAAATTTGATTTATCGCATCAACAAAAACAATTCAATTACACTCAACCATTTGTTAAATACATTCAGTCGTAAGTCCGATGACCCAATGATTCCTGCGGCTGAAAACGCAATGCGTGAACAACGTTCATACATGAAAAACATAGTTGGTTTATCTTATGAGAATTTGGCTTTCAAACAAAAAATGAGAACAACTGTGTTTGGAAAAGGATATTTCATGGATAGAAAAGCCTCATTGCGTACTAAAACAGGTACAGGACCAAATCAAACAATCAATTTGATTGAAACAAACATGAACACACAAAATTACAGTTTTGGTGGTGCTATCTCGTTTAAAATTATTCGTCAGTTGATGATAATGGCTTCTGCTGAACGTGCAGTACGCTTACCTGAAGCAAATGAAATCTTTGGTATCGTTGCCGAAAACATCATTGCCAATCCAAGTTTGAAACCCGAACGAAGTGATAATTACAACTTAGGAATTGAGTTTAATTCAGATCATCCAAAACACAACGTTATTTTTCGTCCAAATGTGTTTATCCGCAACACAAACGATTTGATTTTACGATATAACCAAGGTGGATACGATCAAAACTTAATGAGTGACAACATCGGTAAGGTTTTCACAAAAGGAGTTGACGCTGAAATTTCTTATTCATTCAAACGTTGGATGATATTCACTGTGAATGGTTCCATCTTCGATGCACAAATTCACAATACAACATTAGATCCACAAACTGGACAACCGACATTGACATCTACAAGTCGCTTACCAAATACTCCATATTTCACAATCAACGCCAATTATCGCATTGAAAAACCAGGATTATTTGCAAAAGGCGATTTATTTATTTTCCACTATAATTTCTTATACGTTCATGAATTCTTGCGTAGAGGAACAGGAATAGGTGGAGCTGGACAGACATTCATTCCGACTCAAATGACACACGACACTGGAATCGCTTATACATTTCCAAAAGTTCGTTTCACTGTGAGTTTTGACGTGAGAAATCTTTTCAATGCACAATTGTTTGACAACTACGCATTGCAAAAACCAGGTAGAGGATTCTACGTAAAATTAACTTATTCAATTTTTTAATAAACTGTAAAAATTAATTATATGAAAAAGGTGTTTTCAACATGTACTAAACTAACTCTTGCTTTAGGGCTAGTAGCTTTAACATCTTGTAAAAAAGATAAAACTCCTGATGAGGAATTACCTGCATCAGCATACAGACCTTACCACATTGTAATGGGACAAGGTTCTACTGGTGAATCTTTAACTTTCAGTCAAGGCATCACAGTTGAGCAAATGAGAGATGAAAGCTATACCGTATCTTTCAATAACTATGGTTTTGAAATTCCTTCTGTTCGAACTGCACGTATGTACACTTCATCTGATGGTAAAACATTGTATAACTTAAACTACGGAGGTGGTGAAGTAGCTAAATTCCGATATGATGGTGGTCAAAAATACACGCAGTTGTTGACTACCTCTGTGCAAGCAGCAATTGGAACAGCTAATCCTCGTTGGACGAAAATTAGTGATGAGTATGCTGTATTGCATCATGTTGTTTTAAATCACAGTTATACACCAGATTCTGTTTACCAAAGTACAACTTCAACAATTAAATTGGCTATCGTAAACCTTGCTTCAATGAGTTTAGGAACAGTTCGTTCATTTACATTGCCGATGGATGCTGACGGAGGATTTGTTTTTCGTATTGATGCACCAGTTTTACAAAATGGTAAATTAATCTATGGATGTGGTAAGCAAAAAATGAATACAACAACGAATACTGCCGCTTCACACATTGGAAATGATGTTATGTCACTTGTTGTTGATTTCCCTTCTTTAGAAAACGAACAATATATTCGTACAACGATTGCTAAAGGTAATACAAACGGCTACCGTACTCCTGTAGCTCACAAAATTGAAAATGGTGATGTTTACCAAGTTTCTACTTCAAAAGGACTGAATATCTTGAAACTTGTAAATGATCAATACGATGAATCTTATAACTTCAAATTGGACGATATCTTAGGTTATGCTTGTCAAACAAACGGATGGTTCTATGTTGGAAATGGAATTGGTTACATTCCAGTTTTAAATGTTGACGCAGGTGCTGCTTCTTCAGCAAACTGGGATATCGTTCGTGTGGATATCTTCAACCAAACAGCAGTAAAAATGAATCTTGGACAATCTTTCTGGTTACAACAATACCAATGGGCATCTGTAATTGAAGGGAAATTGTACATGGCAATTACACCACTAGGAGGTCAAGGAAGAATTTACATATTTGATCCACAAGATGCAACTCCTAATGGATTCACAAAAGGAGCTAAATTGCAAACAGGAACAGATGCATTCTATTTAGGAATTTTCTAATAGTAGTTTTTAAGTTTTAAAAATCCTGTGGTATTTATATCACAGGATTTTTTTGTCTTACTCCATATAGTAATTACAACTTGCATGCTTCACTCAAGTTTATTGATTCTTTGTTGGTTGGTGACAAACAAGAACTCAATGCGACAAAAACAATCCAATCAATACTACTCAATTATTTCATCCTACACTGACTCGTTGTATTTATCGAAACAGAATTTGCAGAGAATAAGTTCGATTGAAAGTTATACCATCCATTTTTGTTACACCAACCTTTGCAAATAATTGATTAAGAAATAAGAGAAGAAAATATTGTTTGTGCTTATTTTTAAAAGAATATTTTCTCCAATAAAACCAAATAATGTACATGAAAAAAGCCTTGTTATTTCTAACAAGGCTTTCAATTAATTACTATTGCTTTTTCTAATATTCCTTCACTTCTTTATGAACATATTCCTCTGCCATTAATTGATCGAAAGGAAGTTTTGGTTTATTCATTCCAAATCTATCCAAGAAGTTATCGAACATCATGTAAATTACAGGAACGAAAACAAGGGTCAAGAATAACGAAGAAATTAATCCTCCGATAATAACCCACGCTAATCCATTTTTCCATTCAGCACCAGCTCCAGATGCCATTGCAATCGGCAACATACCAATCACCATCGCAATCGTTGTCATCAAGATTGGACGTAAACGAGCTTTATTTGCCAACATCAACGCTTCAAAAGTTGATTTACCTTCCTCTTCTTTCATCTGATTTGTAAAGTCAACCAAGATAATCGCGTTTTTAGCAACGAGACCAATCAACATGATCAACCCTAGCATTGTAAAGATGTTCAATGAGTTGTTTGTTAGCGCCAAAGCTAAGAATGCCCCAATGATACACAATGGAATAGACATCAAGACTACGAATGGATATACGAATGAATCATAAAGCATTACCATGATTACATATACGAGTAATACTGCTACGATCAATGCAATTCCTAAAGATCCCATCCCATCCGTTTGGTTTTCTTTATCTCCACCCCAAACGTAAGTAATACCTGTAGGAGTATCTAATTTCGCCATCTCTGCTTCCAATTGTTTAGAAATAGCATCTACCGATACACCAATCGCTTGTGATTGAACTTTTACTGCAGCTGACTTATCACGACGTTGTAATTGACTCGGTCCAGATTTTTCTTCAACCGATGCAAATTGCTCCAATCGAATCAATTGTCCCATGTTGTTAACAAACGTAACATTCTTAACATCTTCAATCTTTTGACGGTTCATGTTGTCAAAACGAATATTGATATCATACTCATATTCACCTTGACGGAATTTACCATCAGTATTACCGTTGAAAGATGTTTGTAAAGTTCCCCCTACTGTTTGCAAGTTCAATCCTAAAGCAGACATTTTATCACGATCAATATCGATTGTAATTTCAGGGTTTCCTTTTTCAGCTGAGATTTTCACCTCCGCAGCACCCGGAATGTTTTTCAAAATCTCTTTCACTTTTTCTCCATAATCCAATACCATATCCACATCAGGACCGATGATAATCAATTCCAACGGAGAACGTTCTGCTCCCATCATACCAATTGGCGCTGTTACCACTTTTGCTCCAACTAATTCACGGTCCAACTCTTTTTTCAATTTCGCTGCATAAATAGCCGTGTTATCTTCACGGTATTTTT
>DATGOZ010000133.1:0-21254 GCA_035305395.1 Taishania sp.
TTTTTGAGTAGAACTGAATTGCTGTTGGAAAGGTTGTACAATGCTGCATCTGCCAATTGTTCACCTTGATTATTCAAATCAGTAAAATAAATTTTAAACTCTCTAAATTTTAATCGATAGCCTTCATCTGTTTCGAAGATGGTTTGATCCAAAACCAAAGGAGTTTGATCGTAAACGGGGTCTAAAATTATTTTGACTTGAGGTACTTTCGTTTCCTCAGGATCATCAATCGTCGGCTTGTCTTTACAACTCGTTATTGCAAGTAAACAAACCAAAAACACTGATTTTTGAACCAATTTCATCATGGAATCGAAATTTAAACAACTAAATTTATGAATAATAATTAGCTTTAGAAAGAAATTCATGGAAATGGATTGTTAATCGTATCATTCATATTATCTCGGTATGACCCAACTAAATTCTTATTTGCAAGTCGTTAACGCATCTGCTGGAAGTGGAAAAACATTTTCATTGGTAAAGACATATATTCAATTGCTTTTATCGGATGAAGTTGAATCAGATTTCAAGTTTAAGGAAATCTTAGCTATGACGTTTACAAATAAGGCAGCGTTGGAAATGAAGACCAGAATTGTCAAGGCGTTGGATGAATTAGCTTTTCCTGAAAAATCGAATTACATCAATCAAATTGCTGCTGATACAGGTCTGAAGAAAGAAGTAATTCAAAGTCGCGCTTTGAGTTTATTGAGTGGGATACTCCATAATTATGAGGATTTTTATGTGATGACGATTGATAAATTCAATTTGCGATTAATCCGTTCGTTCAGTCGCGATTTGGATTTACCTTCCGATTTTGAAGTTGTCCTGAACGAACAGTTGATTTTGGAACAAGTAGTGGATGAAATGATTGATAAAATTGGTAAAGATCCAGTCATTTCGAAATTGCTAATCAATTATTCTGAATCGAATCTAGAAGATGATGGTAAATGGGATTTACGCAACAATTTAATAAAATTTGCGACAATTCTAACAAAAGAGACCGATTTACCGTATGTTGAACGTCTGATGAACATGGAGTTTACTGAAGAAGATTTGGTTCAACATCGCAGGGAATTGAAATCCATCAATGAGGCATTTCTTTTTAAAGTTAAAGAGATGGTTCGCTTTTTTGAGGAGAGCGGGTTTACAAAGGCTGATTTCAAATCAGGACATCATATTGTAAATGCTGTGGTGAAATTTAAAGTTCCTGATTATTCCATCAGTGATAAATTTGGTTTTTCAGATGCCAATTTAAAAAATATTGCTGAAGCTTCTGATCGATCGGAAAATCATGCACGATTCAATTACTTAGTCAACGAGTTAGTAGAATTTTATGCTAAAAAACTTGAAGAATATCAGATTATTTATTCCTATGTCAAGAATTTCTACAACATGAAATTGTTGCAATACCTGAATACTGATTTGCAAGAATTGAATAAACGAGAACGATTGATTCGCATTTCTGAATTCAACCAAAAGATTGCGCAATTGTTGGAAGAAGATGCGCTTTACATTTATGAGAAACTCGGAACACGCTTCAAGCATTTCATGTTGGATGAATTTCAAGATACCTCGCGACTACAATGGATGAATTTGATTCCGTTGATTCGTGAGTCGCTTGGTCATGGTTACAAAAATTTCATCGTTGGTGATCCGAAACAAGCAATTTACCGTTTCAAAAATGGTGTGGCCGAACAGTTTGTTGAATTACCAGGTGTTTACAATCCAGAAAATTCACCTGAAATTGCAGAGATATCAAACTATTTCAAGCAAATGGGTCGCGTTGAAACCTTGGAAGATAATTGGCGTTCTGCAAAAGAAATCGTTGAATTCAACAATGCATTTTTTGAGAAAATTCGACTTGACTTAAATGAGCATCAACGAGCTTTTTACAATGCTGTTCGTCAAAATGCGCGCTCATCAAAACCTGGTTATATCTACATTGAGGATCACGCACTATCGAAAGATCATAAACGTTCGAATGACAATCAAATTTACATGCCGTTTATCTACAAGACCATTGAAAGTGCAAAGATAGATGGTTACGACTTGGGAGATATTTGTATTTTGGCTCGAAATAATAAACAATGTAATTCAATTGCCAATTTGCTAACTGCTTCAGGTTATTCTGTCGTTTCAGCAGATTCATTAAATATTGATTCGGATGTTGCTGTTCGATTTGTTTTGAGTTATCTCCGTTTGCGTCTGAATGCATCCAATCAGAATGTGTTGAAGCAATTTTTACATCATTTTTGTTTGCTGCACAAGACTTCAATCGATGAATATTATTCCTACTTCGAAGAACAACAATTCAAAGAAAAAACATATAAAATCGCAAATATCAATTTATTTTTATCTAAAAATAGTCTTGAATCGACAAAATTCTTTGAAACCTTTGAATCAATTTATGACCTTGTTCAAAAAGCTATCAAGTTGTTTCAGTTGGATGAATTGAAAAACCCATACTTACATCATTTTGCAGATTTAGTCCATCAATTCGATTTGAAGTTTGGACCAGATTTGAGCTTGTTTTTGCAAGATTACGATTCAATGCCAAACGACACAAAAGCATTGCAAGTTCCAGAAAGTAAAGATTCATTGAAAATCATGACAATTCACAAGTCTAAAGGTTTGGAATTTCCGGTTGTGATTGTATTAAATGAAATTAATATTATTTCAAGAAATAAACCAGGTAAAGAATTTTTTGTTGAAACAGAGAATTATTTGATTCGATCTAATCTATCAACAAATTCAGCGATTAAAGAAGTAAGAGAATTGGCAGAGATTGAAAACGAAAAAGAAAATTTGGATACGATCAACTTGTATTATGTGGCATATACGCGTGCTGTTTCTCGCTTATACATCGTGAGTGGAAATACTTCCATTGACTATTCAGGTCAGTTTAGTAACATCATTGCACAGTTTCCGGAAGTGAGAGAAACAGAGTTTGGAAGATTGCTGATAATTGGTGAACCAACTCCCAAAATCGTCGAAGATGAAGTTGAGTCAGGGTCACAGTTTTTACCAATCAATAATCAGGATTATTTATGGTTTCCGGAAATTGCTTTACAAGATGATGAAGAATTACTTACAGAGGATTTTCTATCGGATGAACAACGCTATGGGAATCAGTTTCACTTATTAATTTCTTCTGTTACGAGTAAAGATGAAGTTGAATCAAAATTGGATGAATTAATCAAAGTCGGACAAATTGAATTAGAATTCAGAAATAATTTGTTGCAAGAAGTAAATCAATTGTTCGAAAACGAACTTTATACCAAGTTATTTGACGGTGTAAAAACGATATTAAGCGAACAGAGCATTGTAATTTCCAAAACAGAACAGATTCGACCAGATAAAATTATTGTTAAGGAAAATCAAACAATTATCATTGACTACAAAACTGGAAAACCGCTGAAAAGACATCATCAACAATTGAAGCAATATTGTTCTGTTTTGAGTGAAATGAACTATCCAAATGTGGAAGCGTATTTGTTGTACGTTCGACCGTTAGAAATTGTTAAAGTATAGAAATTAATGAAACACGATTATTTCACATCACAAAATGCAATTTAGAACTATCTTTGTTTTATGAACGAGCAGTTTGGGAAGGAATACAAATTATGTAGCAAAAAATTAATCAATTCATTGTTTGAAAATGGGAGAAAAGTCAGCTCTTTCCCATTTGCAGCAACCTACAAATTAACAGAACTTCCAAATGATAAAGTTCCTTTTCAGGTTGTTATTTCCGTGCCAAAACGAATATACAAACATGCGCATGATCGAAACCGTATCAAACGACTCATTCGTGAATGCCTGAGAAAGAATAAAAGCATCCTAGAAAATTTTTTAAATAATTTACCAAACAATAATCGTCAATTAGCGTTATTCCTGGTATATCGACACAACGAAGAGCTCGATTACGAAACTTTGATGAACAAAATGTCGAAATTTTTGTTAACATTGACTACAGCAATTGAAAAACATGAAGAATCTAAAAAGTAAATTTTTAATAATTAGTGCATTAGCGCTAATCAATTTTTTCTCTTTTGGGCAATCCAATCGCTTTGAAGTTGTAAAGAATTTGGAATTGATTGATGCTATTTACGAGTACTTAGATAAGTATTATGTAGATGAACCAAAACCAGGAAGCATGTCAGTTGCTGGAATTCATGCAATGTTGGAGGATCTTGATCCATATACTGTTTTCTATCCAGAATCTGATATCGAAGATTATCGTTTGATGACTACGGGGCAGTATGGTGGAATTGGAGCAATGATTCGTAAAATTGGTAAAGATGTTTACATCGCAGAACCTTACGAAGGAAGTCCAGCAGCAAAAGCAGGGTTAAGAGCTGGTGATCGAATTATTTCCATCGAAGGAAGAAACATGGAAAATAAAAATACCGAAGAAGTTTCAACTAATTTGAAAGGTCCAAAAGGAACGACTATTGCAATTAAGGTTGAGCACGCAGATGGAAAACAAGAGGTAATTCATGTGACACGCGACGAAATTAAGTTGCCGGATATTCCTTATGCTGGCATGCTTGACAATGAAATTGGATATATCAAATTATCAAGTTTCACACCTAATGCTGGTGCTGAAGTAAGAAAGAACTTTGTAGAATTGCGCGACAAAGGAATGAAGAAATTTATTCTTGATTTACGTGGAAACGGTGGTGGATTGTTAATTGAGGCGGTGAATATCGTGAATATGTTTGTGCCAAGAGGTCAAACAGTTGTTGAAACTAAAGGTCGTTTGGTTGAAGAAAATCGGGAGTATAAAACGATGAACGAACCAACTGATTTGAATATGCCGATTGTTGTCTTAATTGATGGTAGCTCGGCTTCTGCAAGTGAGATTGTTGCTGGAAGTTTACAAGACTTAGATAGAGCTGTAATTGTTGGTGAAACTTCATTCGGAAAAGGGTTGGTGCAGCGTACTTTCGATTTGAAATACGGTGCAAAGATGAAATTGACAATTTCTAAATATTATACTCCTTCTGGAAGATGTGTTCAACGATTAGAATATTTTGATAGAGAAGGAAATGAGCGCCCTGAATCAATTCCAGATTCATTGATTCAAATTTTCAAAACAAAGAACGGTAGGGACGTTATTGACGGAAGAGGTATTGTTCCAGATCTTTCTGTTGATGTTCCAGATATGTCACGATTGACAGCGATGATTTACGGAAATAACTTGATTTTCAATTATGCAACGGATTATGTAAAAACACATCCAACAATTGAAGACGCATCAAAATTCAAATTAACAGATGCCGAATACGACAACTTTAAAGCATATGTTATCCGTGATACATTTAGCTATTCAACAGCTTCGGAAGAACAATTGAAGCGCATTAAACGTGTTATCGAACAAGAGAACTTAACAGAAGAATCTCAAGCCGAATATGATGCGTTGATGGCTAAAATTACTCCATCTAAAGAACGTGATTTGGTGAAATTCAAAGATGAAATCAAAATGTTGCTTGAAAATGAAATCGTTTCTCGTTACTATTATCAAAAGGGTAGAGTTCAGAATTCATTTAATCACGATAATATCTTGAAAAGAGGAATTGAGGTTCTAAATAATAGTACGGAGTACAATACGATTTTGAAAAAATAATCGTTAACACATAAAACGATTGAAATGGGAAATGGAATTTTTATCCAAAAAATTCATACTTCTATACTATTTTGGACACTAGCCCTTATTGCTATTGGATTACCTAGCACGAAGATTCTATTGTCAATCGGATTTGTTTTGATGATTGCAAACTGGATTTTTGAAGGTAATTTTGTCGATAAATGGCGTCTGATTCAATCAAATTCTATTCTAAAATTGCTTCTTGCATTTTATGCGCTCTTGATCATTGGATTAATCTGGTCGTGGGATGTTGGACAAGGTCTTAAGGACATTAAATCACGACTCCCATTTTTGTTTATTCCACTCATTATTGGTACAAGTCCGCTGTTGGAAGAGGGTAAAATTCGAATACTTTTGAATCTGTTGCTTGCTTCATTGGTTGTAACATCCGTATTCAACGTGTTATACTATAACCATGTATTTGGGTACCATTACATTGACGACATTCGTGGCATGTCGCGCTTTGCATCTCATATTCGTTATGCAATTCTCATCGCAATGGGATTCGCAATATGTATTTGGTTTCAAATGCAATCCAAGCGATTAAATTTGGTTTATTCCTTGCTAGCCTTATGGTTTGCTTTTTATACTGTGTATTCTCAAGTATTATCAGGAATTCTAGCCTTCAGTTTGATTGGTATTACGCTTCTCTTACTGACTCTTTATAAGTTCAAAAAGTTTGTTGCTTTGCTTGTTGGTGGTTTGGTAATCCTTGTTGGAGTATTTGTAATCTCATGGTTTTTTAACGTGAAACACGAATATGTTGATTGCAATCAATTGCCAAAAGAAACAGTACGAGGAGTGAAATATAACCACAATTGTGAAACTTTTTCGGAGTTTAATGGTCAAGCGATTTTTAAAAATTACTCTGAAATAGAAATGTTTCACGCTTGGCTTAAAGTCTCTGATGTAGATTTCATGGGGTTGGATGCAAAAGGAGGGTTACTTCGTGTAACTGCTTGTAGGTATATGACTTCGTTGGGATTGACAAAAGATGCTGATGGTATGAAGTATCTGACAGCGCAAGATATTCGCAATATCGAAGACGGATATGTTTATCGTACGGAACGAGATGAATTATTTATGCCTCGTATTTATGGTGTAAAATATCAGATTCTCAATCCAAAAGACCCAAATGGACATTCGCTTTTACAACGGTTAGAGCATTGGAAGGCAGCGTTTTATATTATCAAAAAATATGGAGTTTTTGGTGTGGGAACTGGAGGTAATCAGAAAGCCTTTGATAAAGCGTATGATGAAATCAATAGTCCATTATCTCAAGAAAATCGTGTTCGTGCACACAACATGTTTCTGACATATACGATAAGTTATGGATTAGTTGGGCTATTCTTGTTTAGTTTAATATTTATTTACTTGTTGCACTTAGCAGTTAAGTACAAGGATCTATTATCGCTTTTGTTTTTAGTGATAATCATTAGTTCATTTTTCTTGGAAGATACTTTAGAAACACAAGTAGGAGTAACTATCGTTGGATTTGTCATAGCATTACAACAATATTTCTTACGATCTTTCATACAACGTGATTCCATCCGTTGACAATAAAACTGGTCGAATTCCTCAAAAGTTATATTTTTGCGTCACCAAAAACAAAAAAGATGACCGATCAAAGAAAACACGTAGAGGTGTGTTTTACTCCCGGAGAGTACAGCTATTTCCAACCTGGATATGAAATTGTAGTAGTGATTGATGTTTTGAGAGCTACTTCTGCAATTTGTGCTGCATTTCACAATGGTGTTCAATCAATCATCCCCGTTCCAACTGTTGAAGAAGCAATGGAGTACAAGAAAAAAGGTTACTTTGCTGGAGCAGAGCGAAAAGGACAGATAGTGGAAGGATTTGATTTTGGAAACTCTCCTTTTTCTTTTATGCGTGAAGACTTCATTGATCAAGAAGTTGTTTTGTCTACAACGAATGGAACAAAAGCACTAGATATTGCTAAAGATGCTGAAATGGTTGTAGTTGGTTCATTTTTGAACTTAGAGGCTTTATGCAAATTCTTAGCGGAGCAAAATAAAAATGTACTTTGTCTGTGCTCAGGATGGCAAGATAAATTCAACTTGGAAGATACAATTTGTGCAGGTGCTATTTCGGAGTATTTATTGGCTACTGGTAATTTTACTTCTGACGAAGATTCGTCTGTTGCAGCAAAATATTTGTATTTGTCAGCAAAAGATAATTACTTTGGGTATCTGAAGTCAAGTTCTCACAGAAGAAGATTGAAAAATTTGAACCTGAATGAAGATGTAAAATATTGTTTAACCCCTAACCAAACTGATGTTATACCGATTTTAAAAAATGGTAAACTTTACAAACTTTAAACTATTCATTTGCGTACTTTGTACGATATTAACATTTGCTTTTACACCTAAAACCTCTGAAACAAAATCTCAGTATTGGGGATTTTATGGTCATAAGCGAATTAATCGCATGGCTGTTTTTACGCTTCCTCCCACAATTTTTGGTTTTTACAAAGATCATATCGAGTATTTGACGGAGAATGCTACAAATCCTGACAGTCGAAGATATGTCACAGAAGGTGAAGCACAACGTCATTTCATCGATTTGGATCATTTCTATTTACCTGGAGAAGATTTTAGAAAAGCTATTCCAAGAAAATGGGAAGATGCTGTACAAAAATTTAGCGAAGATACTTTGCAGGCTTATGGAATCGTTCCATGGCACATCAATACAATGAAAATGCGTTTGCAAAAGGCTTTTGAAGCAAAGGATGTTGATCGAATTTTGTTTTATAGCACAGAAATTGGACATTACATTGGTGATGCTCATGTGCCGCTTCATACAAGTGAAAATTATAATGGTCAGTTGACTAATCAAAAGGGAATTCATGGACTTTGGGAAAGCCGATTGGTTGAAATAAATGCAGAAAACTACGATTACTTTGTTGGCAAAGCAAAGTACATTGATCGACCATTAGATTTTGCTTGGGAAACGGTTTTTTCTTCTCATGAAGCATTGGATTCAGTACTACGAATTGAACGCGAATTGACAAATGAATTTCCTGCAGATCGGAAGTATAGCTTTGAGCAACGAGGAACTGTGACGAATCGTGTTTATTCAATGGAATTTTCTCAAGCATATCATCAACGATTAAACGGAATGGTTGAGCGCCGTATGCGAAGAGCAATCGTTTCAATCGGATCAATGTGGTACACCGCTTGGGTTGATGCTGGTCAACCAAATTTGGAAGAATTGCGAGGAAGACCCGTTAGTCCGTCATTGTTAGAGGAAATTCAGGAATTAGAACATCAACATAGAACAGGGATGGCTAAAGGACGTATTTGTGATTAATTTGCGCTTTGAGATAACTCCAAATCAATTTCCCAATTAGCACGAATTTTAATGGGTTTGGAGAATTGCTGAATTTCTTCTGGTTGAATACGTTCATTGAAGTTTCCCGTATCCCATTCTCCGTTTCCATTTTTGTCAATTGTCACTTTGAATGTGTATTCTCCCGGCTCTAAGTATTCCAGTTTTAGAGGAGAATTAAAGTCAGTGACATAAAATTGTTTGACAACTTTATTGTTCGTAATAACTTCCAAAATGATCGGATTTTCGTATTGAGAAATTGTCATGTTAAGTGTCCCAAATTCTTTTGGTAGACGTTTGGTTATTGTTTGTTCAAAATCCGAAAATTTCCATTCATCCGAACCGATAATTGCTCCTTGTTTGATAATCAATTTAACTTTTTCACCAGTAAATTCTGGAATAAAGATTTCCAATTCGTTGAGGTTTGTTTTGAATGTGTATTCCGTAATGTATGTGCTGTCTTTTAAATTGAACAGTTTGATATAAGCGGTATCAATATCTTTAATCAAATCTTTTGTGCGGAGCGTAATTGGATCTCCAACAACAAATGATTCGTTTAACAAAGTAATTCGTTGAAATTTATTGCGTGTTGGAACGATCCGTGTTTTGACTGTATCCGACCAATTGGAAGCCGTTGCAACTAATATCGAGGGACTTTCTGTTACAAGACCTGTTACGATGATTAAACTGTCTTTTTCAAGATATTTAATTTGATTTTGCGAAATTGGTTGCCCATTCAACTCAAAATTGACGCTTTCAAGATTGGTATTTGATCCAACGACAAAGGTTCCGGGAGCATCATATTTGAAGGTTGTAATATCTGGTTTTTGAATTGGTTTGAAATAACGAATAGGGATGCTGTCAATTTGATTAACTCCAGGTTGAATAGCTTCTTGCTTAAATCCTATTGCGTCCGTTTTCCCGATTTGTCCTCTTTTTCCTAAATCTTCAAAAGCTCTGACATAAAATGGTTGGTCTTTCAAATAATTAAAAGTTGCCTTTCCAGAAGCATCTGTTTGCGTAATATAAATTGGTTTCAATGAGTCTGGGTGATCAAATAATCCAACAACAACATTATTCACAGGATTCCCGCTTTTGGCATCCACGATAAATGTACTGTATGTTAATGAATCGATGTATGAACCAGTTGAAAATACGATTTGCATAATTGAGTCGTTAGACTCAGTTATATCGCGGACAGTTTTGTTGAGATAAATTGAATATGTTGTGTTTTCTGACAGTGGTTCTTCCCAATATAACATCAATGTTTTGTCTTTCAATTCCGATTTTACAGTAACATCATTCGGAATGATACTAATTGTTTGAGTTGGATTATTCAGTTTGATGTATTCATTGAATGTAATGGCTATAGCTTGTCCAGAAAAGTTAACCGTTTCATTTTTTGGGACTATTGCATACGGTTTAGGTGCACTCGTATCTTGTGGTCCTCCACTAAGCGTTTTAACTTGTGCGCACCCAACGAGAAGTAAACTTATTATAAATAATCTGAAAGCCATTGACACAATTGAGTTAAATATTGTTTGTCTGTTTCATCAAAATCGTTGAGTTGATCACTGTCAACATCCAAAACACCAATCACTTGTTCGTTTTTAATGATTGGAATAACAATCTCGCTTTTAGAATCGGAGCTACAAGCAATGTGTCCAGGAAATTCATCTACGTTTGGAACCAAAATCGTTGTTGCTTCTTTCCATGCTGTTCCACAAACTCCACGACCGTGTTGAATGCGTGTGCAAGCAATTGGTCCTTGGAATGGACCCAATACCAACTCATTGTCTTTTACGAGGTAAAATCCCACCCAAAAGAAATTGAATCCTTGTTTCAATGCAGCAGAAACGTTTGCCAAATTAGCTATACTATCTTTTTCTCCTTCAACCAATGAACGGATCAAAGGAAGTAATTGCGTATATTTCTCAGATTTTGTTCCTGTCAATAGAATGTTTGCTTCTGCCACCGTGGTGTTTTTTAATTATTTCGACAAAGTTGCTGTTTTTAGTATTAATGTGCAATAAATATGCTAGAAATTACCTCAAGAGTGAAACATGGCCTCTCGTCATAATCTGTTCGCCATTTCCATCTTTAATTTCGATCATATACACATAGGTAGCGGTTTCTGCTTGAGCTCCAACGTTATTTATGCGACCATTCCAACCTTCGAGGGGGTTGCTAGATTGAAAAACAACTTGACCCCATCGATTGAAAATTGTCATGCGATAACTACCAATTTCGTAATTCAGCAATGTTGGAATAAAAACCGAATTAACACCATCTGGATAAAAAGCATTCGGAACGTAGATTGTTGGTTCGATTACGACACAAGACTCATTCGATGAACTTGTTTGAGGACTTGCATAGACATTTGGTCCTTCTACAGCTTCTACACGATAACACACTTTGCTATTCGTTTCCAATTCACTCAAATCGTCTTGATAACTACGCTCAAAAGGAGACAAGAAACCAATTGGAGTTGGATTGTATTGATTATCTATTGAACGATAGATATAATACCCAATGATACTTCCATCAAAATCGTCATAATTTGACCAAGTTAAATACGCAATCAATTCTGTATTATCAATTTGTGTGTTCAATAAAATTGTTTTACCGATGTTTGAGATAGATCCTTCGTTACCACAGCTATCATATAACACCACTCGGTAAGTATAAGACTGTATGTCGACAGAAACATCTTCATCGATGAATGTTTGCGGTGAACTGGCTGTTGAAACTGTTTGAATTGTTTCAAAAATTCCATTGTTTAAGCGTTGCAATTCCATTCTCGAAATGGTGGCAGACTGATCATAGATGTGTTTGATTTCTACAGCAGAATCGTCAAATTCCACAGATGCTGTTTGTAGATAATTGTAACTAGGTTTTGCAGTTCGAACAACTGTAAATGAATCAATATTTGAAAATGACGTTATATTATTCTGACCGATGGCTTTTATGACAATTTCATAAGTTACTAAATCGTGACCTTCAAAAGTGTAATTTGTAGTGGCCGTTGTGCCAACCATTTGCCATGTACCACCATTGATTTTCATATAAATTTCATAACTCAAAGCATTCCATCCTCCGTAGGGATTCCAAGATAATTGAACATCACTGTCGCATACTGCGATTTCACTTTCTAAGAAAATTGTTGTGTGGAAATTTGGATCTCTTGCTGATAGGTTGAAAGGTGCACCAGTTGGAGAAGGACACGAGTCGAATGTAGCAACGGTATAAGTTACGGAGCCATTTACATATGTTTCGTAATATGTGTAAGTATTGTTGAACTGACCATAAACGGTATCAATTTCTATTAAAAACCCTGTGATAGGATCCTGCATGTAGACGATATATCCGTAGGTATCTGGAGCATTCGAAGCAGTCCAATTGATTGTTGTTTCATGTGTCAATGTATCAATAGTCACATTGATTACATTTGGAATATCTGGTGGTGTTTGATCTGTAAATGTTGCACCATTGATTTGTGAAGTGTACTCACACAACGTATTGTTAAGCGTAATTCTGTAATTCAAAAACTCATCACAGATATCGATGATATTATTGTAGTTTGTAACGTTATAAGGAACTGAATCTATCAATGACCATGTTCCAGTTGGATATTCGCGATAGATGTAATAATATGCCCCCATCGTTGCATGAGCTGGTTGATGTGGTGCATTCCAGTCTAACGCTGCCGTTCCGGGATTTAGGTTACTAATGTTTAAGTAAATATTTGAAATTGTGTCGGAATATCTTCTTGCTTGACCGCTACAACCAGCAACCACAGCAATGAAATAATCCAATTCAGACGTTACTCCGGTATGTGTATATGAATTTGTTGTAATGGATGGTAATGTTGCTATCAATCCATTTTGTACAGTGTGTATTTCGTAAGAAATAAAAGACCCATTTGAATCAGTAACAGGATCCCAGTAAAGTGTAAAATCTCCTAATCCACTTCCTTTAATGCATTTGATTTCTGGAGCGTGAATAACACCTTGATTGACAACATTGATTGTCACTGTCTCGTAAACCACTTCTGGAATTGGACAGAAATTATCTTGTACTCTAAACACAAATTGATATGGAACCATATCCAACTCATTTCCATTGGCGTCTATCAGATGACTACAGTCAGTTTGCCATTGAAAATTGATTGTAGCACCATTAACTCCCGTCACATGTGCATTTGGAGAAACTGTTGGACAAGGACCTGAAATACAACCAGTATTAACAGTTGGATTTGGTCCAAACAAAAGTCCTGTTGCATCGATACTTACACTTTGAGGTGTTCCGTCTTGCAACAAATCTGTGTCTGTGGCAACGATGCTAAAGTTTACAATGTCTCCAGCATTGACATTTGTTTCAAAAGATCCACCAAATGGAGGTGTTATTATTGGTGTATTGTTTGATGAAGAACAGTTTGTAACAACAAGTTGCATTTCGTGTGTAACTTCCGAGATTCTTTTCTTGTTGCGATATGTTACAATCTTGAATTTGAGATTAAAATTACCAGTCATTGTGCTCAAAAAGGTAATTTCTCCTGAAATTGGATCTATTGATGCGTCGATGTTTCCAGAATTCATTGCTGAATTTGGAGTGGGTGACATTGCACTAAAACCATTAACAAAAGGAATGCTAGTTGGATTCGTTCCCTCGACATATGGATTGTTATTGAGGTTGTTTAAAGGGGTATCAAATTCAATTGCAAGCGAGTCTAAATCAGGATCTACTGGATTTAGATTCATCTTAAATGGTTTACCAGCACAACTGATAAAATGTGTATTTTGTAGGAAAATTGGGGAGCTGTCATGGCATACATTCACTGTTGCGTTGACATCAAAAATCTTTGCGGTTAATGTAATTCCGTAATTCAGTGGGTTTTGCAAGTTTGTAATGTTTCCATTTCTTGAAAAATCATCAAATGTAAAAACCCATCCTTGTGTTGGAGGTTTACCTGAGAGATTTATCGGATTACTTCGATAGATAATGCGTTCAATCGAACCAATGCCAACATTGTTGTCACAGTCATAACACGAAATATTTCCAACTTGTTGTCCTTGAGGAGAAATATTTTCTCTAGTTACAAAAGGAAGGTTAATCGAGCTTAATGTTGGGTGATTCCAAACCTTAATTGTTTGTGAGTTTGTATTGATATCAGCCCCGTTACAATCGCGATAAAAAACTAGCTGAAAGACATAATTACCATTTCCCAAACATTCATAGGTAATGCTTCCTCCCATTACATGAGAAGCTTTTGCTTGAAAGTGAAAACTTAACGATACAAGCAATAAAAATGCGATATGTTTTAAAAGTTGCGTCAATTTGTTATCAAACACTTTAACGAAAAATACACAGTTTTAGTATGATATAGACTGATAATTTGGATAAAGGTAGCTTTAAAATAGAATTTACTTTTAATTTTATTTCACAATTTGGAAGGTCTCAATCAAATCGATTGGCTTGATAATTGTAAATAAATGGAAAATTATCGTTGATGTATAAGTTACTAAAATTTATCATTAAGCTAGGAATCAAAATCTTTTATTCTGAAGTCAAAATTCGGAATAGAGAAAATCTGCAGCATGATGGTCCCACTATTTACATTGCAAATCATCCGAATACCTTGATTGATGCATGGTTGGTGGCAATTGTTGCAGATAAGCCGGTTTATTTCATGACGAAGGCGACTTATTTCAACAGTAAATGGAAGATGAAATTGCTTCGTTCATTGGGAATGATTCCTGTCAATCGAGCTTCTGAATCTAAAACGAAAGGTGTTAATAACAGTCAGACATTTGAAGAATGCTATCAATTGCTTTCGAAAGGGAAGTCGCTTGTGATTTTTCCTGAAGGTACCAGCTTGATGGAGTTTTTCTTAAGAGAATTAAAATCTGGAACAGCTAGAATTGCTTTGGAATCGGAATTGCGTAATAATGGTAAGCTCAATTTGAAAGTTATTCCGATTGGTTTAAATTACATGCAAGGTGAAAAATTTCGAAGTAATATTCTTGTAAATTGTGGAGAAGGAATTGGTGTTACAGAATACTTGGAAGAATATGAAGTGAATCATTCTGCTGCTGCAAAAAAGTTGACAGAAAAATTTAGATCAATGCTCGAAGAAGTGTTGGTTGCTCCTCAGACGAAAGAGCAAGAAAAATTGGTTGTTGATTTGGCTTCAGCACTTCATTCTCGCTATTTGAAAAAGATCAACAATGTAGAAAGTGAATTTGAATTGATGAAAAAAATTCGAGATAGAATTGTCGTATTAAGTATAGAGGATCCTAAAAGAATAGAATTAATTCAATGGAATAATAATTATCTTAATTGGAAGACAGGGCTTTTGAAGATCAAAAATGATTTCCTAGATCGAGGTTTAAGGTCTGTGATGTTTATCCGACAAATTGTTTTTTCGTTGGTTGGTTTGTTAATTGGCTTTCCATTATTCGTTTTTGGAGTAATCCACAATGTTATTCCATATCTTATTATCGACTTTATCACACCACGATTGACAGCGAGTAAAGAATTTTTTGCTCCTCTAATAATTATTTTAGGTTTGTTTTTGTATCCGTTGACCTATCTCTTATTTACTCTAATTGTGTGTCATTATTTTCATCTGGATACATTTTGGGTAATTTGCTATATTCTTTCTATGCCAATTCTTGGAATGTTTGCTTTTGGATTTGCGCGTTACATGCAGCATGTTTCGTATAAGTTAAACTATATATTTTTAATCATAAACAACAAAAAAATGTTGCTCGAAATGAAAGAACAGCGTAAATTGTTGTTTCAATTATTATTTGAAGATTAGTATGTTAAAAGCATTCGTGTTAACAGTTGTATTTGTCTTGAGTTTTTCAAAAGCCGAATTTTTCAAGGCGATGGAATCTTCCGATGCCAAATTGATAGTAAGCATTGAGCAGAAAGTTGCATCATCATCAGATTCTGATGAAAAGCGAGCTTATTATGGAGCCATTCTGATGAAGTCGGCTGATTTTCAGAAAACTCCTGGTGAAAAGCTAAAGAAGTTTAAGCAAGGAAAAGAGTTGTTGGAATCTGTAATTGCATCAAATCCAAATCAGGTTGAATATCGATTCCTTCGCTTGATGGTTCAAGAAAATGCTCCAAAAATTGTAAAATACGATCAAAACATAGAAGAGGATTGCAAACTGATTAAATCCAATTTATCAAAAGTGTCCTCAGAATTGAAAAATGCTATTTCAAATTATACGAAGACATCCAAGAACTTAAAACTTTAAAAGATCTTTGAGTAGTGAGCGACCACTTTCAGATAATTTTAAAGATTCTCCAGTATTTAATTCTACCGTTCCATTTTCTCCTTTGTTAATTCGTTTGATATAGTCGATATTGACAAGATTTGATCGGTGAATTCTAACAAATGGAAATTTTTGTAGTAGCGTTTCAAAATATCCGAGCGTTTTACTTGCTGTTAATTTTGTTCCGCTAACTAAATGTACTATCGTGTAGTTTTGACTTGCTTCAAGACGTATAATGGATGGAATAGGGATTAATTCTATTCCTGTTTGATCAGGTAAAATCAACTTGTTTTCTAATAGGTTAATTTCTAATTCAGCGTTCTGTTTTTGAGAATTGATTGAATCAGTTAACTCATTCGATTTTTTCGTTACAACCTCAATAATTTCATTGATATTAATTGGTTTCAAAATGTAGTAATAAATACCCATTTTGATTGCTTCTATTCCTTTACTTTCGTCAGCGGTACAAAGAATTGTTTTTTTAGCAAATTCTGGATGATTTTTAATAATATCTAATCCATTACCATCAGGAAGTTGGAGGTCAAGAAACAACAAGTCAAATTCTGTACTTTTAATTAACCGTTCTCCTGATTCTAGGGTTGATGCATTTGTAAGATAGGTAGCCGTAGGAATAAATTTTGTTACAATTTTTTCTAATAACAATTGCGCTTCAGGTTCATCTTCAATGTGAATAATCTTTAAAGTTCTTTCTGACATAAATACTTACTTTAGTTCCAGGGTTTAGTGATTCAATATATAGATATTTTTTTAATCTTTTTTTATCAATAAGCGAAAGTCTTTCATTGATGTTATTCAACGCTACCGAATTTCCGATATAATTTGAGTTACCAAATCCTATTCCATCATCTTCAACAGAAATGATAAAATAATCACCAGATTCATTTAAATCTATTTTTATCGATCCGTATTCACGTTTACTCTTTTGAATACCATGCCAAATTGCATTTTCGATGATGGGTTGTAAGATGAATACAGGTACGATTATAGAGCCCATATTATCCCTTAGTGCAGGAGACAATTCATAGTTAATTTCCTTTTTTAATCGCCCTATTTCTAAATCAAAATATTTCTTTGACAGTGTAAGTTCTTCTAATAGAGTAATCATATCTTTGTTACTATTAGAAAGAGAAGAACGGAGATAATTATCAAGGTCAGATATCAACTGGCTACTCTTAATCGGGTCGTCATTCAAAAAAGTGTTCTGTAATGAATTTAAGATATTTGACAAGAAATGAGGTTTCATTTGCATGACGAGCATTTTCATTCTATTTTGTGAAAACTCAAATTGTTGTTTTAGTTGATCAAAGCGACGTTTTCTATTGTAGAGAATTAATAGTGTTATGAGAAAAGAAAAGCATAACACAACGAGGATGATGAACCAATATTGTGTATAAAATGGAGCAGGATTGTTAAAACTTAATTTAAGATTTTGCTTAAAGAAGTTTTTTTCTCCTACAAATTTTGCTTTAATTTCTAGGGCATAATCTCCATAGGGTAAATCAACAAATGTGAGTGTTTTATTATAAGATTGGTTCCAAGCACCATTATTGATTCTATAAAAATATAGAACAGATCTAGATGTAAATGGGAAGTAGACACTACTTAAGTTGATTTGAACAAAGTTGCGAGATCCAGATAATTTAACTTTTCGTGTATCTGCTTTAACGCCGTTAATGATTACGTCTTGGATCTTAAAGTGAGTCAGATTTTCTATGTTATAATTATACTTTGGAAAATCTTTAAATCGGTATAATCCTGTTTTGCAGATTAGATAATAATATTCTCCAACTTTTTTTATCGTCTTCTTATACGGATTGATTACTCCCGCAAACGCATTGAGTTCTTTTTCTATTCGCAAACTTTTTGGATTTAATTTGAAAATACCATTTTCAGATATTCCCCAAATTTCGTTATCAATTTGCTTAAGTTTTAAGATGAATTTATAATCGTGAAATTCTCTGATAATGTTTAAAGTATTGATGTCAACTTTTAGAATGATACCATCCTCAGTTCTTAAATAAAGGTAGTTGTTTGTATAACAAAGATGTGTAAAACTTCTGTCAGAGAAATAGTGTTTCACTTTTCTTCTATCTAAATCAATGATTTTTAAACCATTTAATCCTACACAGTAAAGTTTTGAATCAATTTGTTTAATATCAAATGTATATCCGATGTTGTAAAGTCGAAATGTTAGTTTATCATCTTCATTTCTTTCAAAAGATGCAACTCCTTGTGAAGTTCCAAAATGGATATATTTATCGTTTTGTAAGTGATATTTATACGAACCAATAAAGATCTCATAGTTTTTATCTAAATCAACAGTTTGATTAGGGTATAAATGATTGAATTGATGACTTTTGGTGTTAATAATTGAAAGCTTACTATTCGATAAGTAAAAATTTGATTTATAAAAATCAATTATTGCTTTGTCAGATGAAAGATATTCATCGGCTGGATATAAGCTGTTATTGATTACTTTATGAATACCTTTTTGATCAATTTGATAGTGAAAATCTTTATTAGTTGTGATATATAGTCTATTTTCATTGCTCAAAGCAACATGTGAAATTTCTACATTGGTTTCGAATTCGTGATAATAAAGTTCATCTGGAACAGCTTTGAAGAACCAAATCCCTTTTGTAAAATCACAAAACCATTTATTATTAAATCTATCTGTGTAAATTACAACAACGTCCTTGAAAAGCGTATTGTAATGTGTATTATAGGGAGAGATTTTTTTCGTGAAAATATTTAATTTATAAATTCCAGCTTCTCCACTAATTAAGACATGTTCGTTGTCTAACCTACATATATGTTGGAAGGTTTTAATGAAATTGACTTCAATTTCATATTCTTTATTATTTATCGTATTCCAAACTTTTATTTTGTTGACACCTTTTGTATTGCAACCGTATGTGATTATATGATCGTTTAAAGTAGTTATCTTTAAAAAAATAAATTCACTGTCATAATTAAGCCAATTGAATTTGTTTTTGGAATTAATTAATACTAAAGTAGAATCAATTTGTTCTACAGATCCGTCTTTCTTTATTAGGTGAGTTTTGTTTGTTTTAAAAGATGAAATATAGATATTACCAAGTTGATCTTCATTTAAGAAGTCAACCTGAATGTTTTTAATTCCTTTGGTTTTTCCAATACGATGAACGCTGTCATTGTAGATATAAGTGAAAGGATATTCACGATTTCTCAACCACAATCGACCTTTTTTATCTTTGAAAAATCCCCATGAAACTAAGGTGGTTAAACCAGCATCTAGCGGTACGTTTTCAAATGAATAACCATCATACTTGCAAAGTCCTTTGTCTGTTGCAATCCATAACTTCCCAGTATTTGATTCGGCGCAGTCATAAACTACATTACTTGGAAGTCCCACGTAGTCGTTGAAAAGTATAGGGTAGTTCTGGCCATACAACAGCGTAAATTTGGAAAACAAGAATAGTATGAGAACCAGAATAAATTTCATCTTTTCAATTACTTGGTTAGATCAATAATCTGCGACAAAGGTAATAATATACAGATATTTTTAAAAATCAGAAAGATTTATTCAATAAGTGAAAAGGGGTATTTAATAACAAAGTGGGGGCATTCAATAAAATCGACTTAAAAAGTTTTTCAGTTGGCTAGGAATCATCTAGATTTGCATGCAGAAATGAATTGAGAAGGTTATTTGAGGAGTTTATATAAAATTAATTCCTAATCACTATGATTGAGTTTAAGGCTTGATTGCTTTTTACAACTAAATGAACATAACGTAACCACTATTCATTTATCGACATTGAAACTTGAATTATAGAAACTTGAAAAAGAAAAAAAATATTGATTTTCTTAACTGAAGATTTTCTATTGTTAGCAAGTTAGGTAATGAGTGAGGTCATCTTTTGATGGCCTCATTTATTTTACATAATCCTGTTTAACCACTAGCATATACTGGTCATTATCTAATTTTAGGTATCCCTGTTCATAACAGAAATAATAAATCCCTCCCTTTTTTGTCTCGTAAATATTTGTGAAGTAGTGAAAGTTAAATCCTTCCTCTCCAAGTTTTAAACCATCAACAGTCACTTTTCCCGTTGGATTCAACTTTTCCAAAATTCTCCTATTCTTCCTTAGGATGTTGTTTACTCTTCGAACATACTTGTTGGCATCTTCGTTTAGTCGATTGTTAAAGGTATTTCTACATTGGTCGGAGCAAAATTTTTGGTCTTTTCGGCCTCGTAAGATAGCCTTGCACTCCAAACATTCTCTTTTTTCCATGCCTAACTGTTATTGTTTCACAATGTTAACAATATTTAACAGCAAAATCAAGGGTTTTCGCGTGCTATATTATCAAATTTGTATAATTCATCTTTTTAATCTGTATGCTAGAAAATTCTAATCAAACATTAAGTCCAGCTGAAGCGCTTCGTCAGTTGAATGAAAAAATTGCAATCGAAGTTGCTGCGATTAACTTATTAAAGCAAGAAGTTTCGAAAGTGATTGTAGGTCAGAAGTATATGGTGGATAGACTTCTAATTGCGTTGCTTTCGAATGGACATATTTTACTTGAAGGGGTGCCTGGATTGGCAAAGACGTTGGCAATTAAAACGCTTGCTGATGCAATTGACGTGTCGTTCAGTCGTATTCAATTTACACCTGATTTATTACCGGCCGACGTTACTGGTACAATGATTTACAATCAAAAAAGTGAGAATTTTACAATCAAAAAGGGTCCAATCTTCGCTAATTTTATTTTAGCGGATGAAATCAACCGTGCTCCAGCGAAAGTGCAATCTTCTTTGTTGGAAGCAATGCAAGAGAGACAGGTTACGATTGGGGATGAAACATTTGTGTTGCCAGAACCCTTCTTGGTTTTAGCAACTCAAAACCCGATTGAACAGGAGGGAACATATCCATTGCCTGAATCACAAGTAGATAGATTTATGCTAAAGGTG
>DATGOZ010000134.1:0-3073 GCA_035305395.1 Taishania sp.
AATTTTTCCCAATCCACAACATAGCGGATTAATTCCACTTTCCTTAATCGATTGCTGTGCCTCTAGAATCCATTTTTTAATGACACTGAATTCGTATTCTTCTTGAAAATCAATGATTTTGGACTCATTCAGATTAGCCAATAGATCGTTCTGATTGAACTCACTATGTTCTAAAATCCAATTGGTTAAAACTTCCATTTCATCGATTTTCATCAGACTAAGATATGTAAATAAATCGCTAGATAATGGATCTATTTGTGTTTATTGAGGAATAAATCAACTCATTTCACCGACCAATGAAGTGGTCATTTGCAATTTTAAATTTTCTAAAGTCAACTGTTGACCAAGTAAAAACATTGCTTTTGTCAAGGCTGCTTCTGTTGTCATATCTCTTCCAGAAATCACGCCTATTTTATTGAAGAAGCTACTTGTTTCGTATTTGCCTTGCTCAACTTTTCCAGATGCACATTGCGTCACGTTCACCACAATACCTCCTGCATGGATGTAATTTGTCAATAATTCTTGAAAAACACCATTGCTTGGCGCATTACCAGAACCATACGTTTCCATCACCAACACTTTTACTTGGTTCACGTCAAACAATGGCTTATAGAGATTGAAATTAATTCCAGGGAATAATTTGAGTAATCCCACTTCATGAGACATATTGGTGCTGAACTGCACATCGGTTAATGACGTTCTAAATAAATCGTCCTTGTGAAAATCTATTTCAACTCCTGCAACAGCTAATGGAGTAAAGTTTGGCGATTCAAATGCCTCAAACTGATTGGCAGAAATTTTAGAACTTCTATTTCCACGATAAAGGGAATATTCGAAATAAACGGCAACTTCTTGAATAAGTGGACTTCCATTCTCATCTTTTGTTGCTGCAATTTCAATCGCGGTTATCAGGTTTTCTTTTCCGTCTGTACGAATAGTTCCTATCGGGAGTTGTGATCCAGTTAGAATGACTGGTTTTTTTAATCCTTGCAACATGAAGCTCAAAGCCGAAGCAGTATACGCCATTGTATCTGATCCATGTAGGATTACAAAGCCATCATAAAGTGCATAATTTTCACTAACTGTAGTGGCTATTCTCGACCAATGTTCAGTCGAAATTTCAGATGAATCAATTGGATGTTCAAAGCTGACTGTTGTCAACTCAACCGATAATCTTTCTAATTCAGGAACATGTGTATAAATATGATTAAAGTCGAATGCCTTTAATTCACCAGTCTTAGCATCATTAACCATACCGATAGTTCCACCAGTATAGATTATCAAGATTTTAGGTTTCACATGCATGATTCAAAAAACATCCCTCCTCGTTTAGAAGAGGGATTAAAAAATGTTATACTAATTCAGCACTAGATACTGGGAAAGCTCTATCTACTTTTTTGAACAATCCTTGAAGTACTTTACCCGGACCAACTTCAATCACTTCCGTTGCACCGTCAGTAATCATTTGTTGCATGATTTGCGTCCACTTCACTGGAGCTGTTAATTGGGCAACTAAGTTTTTCTTGATTTCTTCTGGATCAGTTACACCTTGTGCATTTACATTTTGGTAAACTGGACAAGACGGTGTTCTAAAAGTTGTTGCTTCAATTGCTGCAGCCAATTCTTCACGAGCTGGTTCCATCAAAGGAGAGTGGAATGCTCCACCAACTTGTAAAAGTAAAGCTCTTTTAGCACCTGCTTCAGTTAATTTTTCACATGCTTTTTCTACAGCTGGAATAGCACCAGAAATTACTAGTTGACCTGGACAGTTGTAGTTTGCTGCTACTACGATCCCGTCTACTTCAGCACAGATTTTTTCAACAACTTCATCTTCCAATCCCAAAATAGCTGCCATTGTTGAAGGCTCTGCTTCACATGCTTTTTGCATAGCAAGAGCACGTTTGTACACCAACATCAAACCATCTTCAAAAGTCAATGTTCCGTTTGCAACCAATGCTGACAATTCACCGAGTGAATGTCCTGCAACCATATCAGGTTTGAAATTATCACCCAACACAGCTGCTAAAATTGTCGAATGCAAGAAAATTGCTGGTTGTGTAACTTTCGTTTGTTTTAATTCTTCATCAGAACCTTCAAACATGATTTTTGTTATATCAAAACCTAACAATTCGTTTGCTTTTTGAAACATTTCTTTCGCTACTGGAGATTGATCATACAAATCTTTTCCCATTCCTGAAAATTGGGCTCCTTGCCCTGGAAATACATATGCCTTCATAATTTTATTTTCTAATAGTTGATGCGTCTTATCGACTTCAATATATCGACAAATATACATATATGATTGGGAAAATAAATGAATGTCCTCCAATCATACTGTATTTCGAAATACTATCTTTTGTGTTTATTTAGAAAAAACGAGGATTTGGATTTACTCTTCTAAATACTTTTAGCTCGTAAGACATCAATACTTCAAATGTACCATTGTTGTATTTTCTCAACTGTTGAGTTCCAAATTCACTTGCTAATCCAAGTTTGAAATTTTCAAATAATCTAAATTGAGCAAAAGCACCAACGGCAGCATCTATACGATACATGGCACCGATCCAAAATACACGCTTGTAAATAACACTTGCTGATATATCCAAACTAAATGGAGCTCCTTCTGTAATTTTCAACAAAGCTGTTGGTCTGAATTTCCAATCCTTATCTAAATCAACAACTAACCCCAACGTTGTAAAGTAGTGTCTCTGTTCCTTATTGATCTTTGTACCGTCGTAGCTATTTTGAAGTATCTTAGGTGTACTCACTCCAACAAAGAACTTCGGTCCATGATAAAGAATTCCAAAACCAAAATTTGGATTCACCTTGCTGTCCATTTGTTGAAGAGCTGAAACGGGATTTCCAGAATTGTACAACTTATCTCTGTCAAATCCTAGCAAGTTAACCGCAGCTTTCAATCCAAAAGATAATTTCGTTTTATTTTGAAATTTTAAGGTATAGCTAACATCCCCTGCAATAATTGTTTGACGAATTGGACCAATCATATCATTCACAGCTGTTAATCCAACTCCTACAGATTCGTACTTCAATGGAGAGTGGATACTGAATGCAG
>DATGOZ010000135.1:0-3672 GCA_035305395.1 Taishania sp.
TAGATTTAGATCCGTTTGCATATTCTACATTGATAATATACATTCCTGATTTTAAATCACCCATGCTAATAGTAGCTTGGTTGTCCAAGAAAGTTACATTATGCGTTGCAACTGTACGTCCAGTTAAGTCAGTAACAGCAACTGTAGCTTTTCCATCCATTGGGATATTCAATTTAACTGCGTCTGTAGTTGGATTTGGATAAGCTTTTCCTTCCAATTTAACCAAAGAATTAACGCTAGCTGAGTTTACATCAACAGCTCTGATACCGAATGCAGGAGTTAAGTCTGGACCAAAACCTCCACCAAACCAAGGAGTTGGATTAGAGTTTGGACTTGCAAAAATCGGGCTAGGTAACATGTTGTAATGTTGGTAGTTAGCATTAAAATCTACACTTCTGTCGTAAGCAATTCTAAGTTTTTGACCGTAATCAACTACACAGAATAAGTAAGCTTTATTGTCAATCAACATAACAGGGTCATCGAATTGGAAATAAACCTCTTCTTCAACAACTTGATTTAAAAAAGTATGCTCAGCATTTCCAACAGAAACTAACTGATCATAACCTCCTGTATTATTAATTACATCAACAACATCATTCCACTCATATACTTCTACAAATAATGTGTGATCTTTCAAGTTACTAGTCAAAGCAGTATCAACACCAACTTTTGTCACTAAACCTAATGCAGCTAATCTGCTAGCATTTGGATCTCTAAATGACATACAGTAACGCAACTGAGAATACGGTTGAGCAGGTGCTGCTGGATCCGTTGCATAAGTCAATGACTCATAGATTGGCTTGTAAGTCGTTGCATCTAATCTACTTCTAGAGAAGTATTGATCGTTTACAACAAAATTAATTGAATATGAATTATCTCCAGGAAATTCATCCTCTTCTATACCATTGAATAAAGTATATGTAAGTGTATATTCACCCATTGGATAAGCACTCAAAGAAAACTGAGGGAAACTTAAAGCTTCACCAGGGAAAATATCAACACTGTCAATATTTGTTCCACTCAATCCATTTAATGTAAAGTTTACTGTTTCGTCATATACAGTTGTTCCATTTGGTCCAGTAATTACAGCTCTAGCAGCACCGTCTGTAACATTTGCACTACCATAGTTGTAAACTCTCATTCCCAAATCAAAATTAAAATCTGACCCGTTTTGAGCCAACAACGTATGAACACCATTGTAGAAAGGAGTTAAGATTAAATCTTCAATAAACCCTAAATCTTGAGCATACAAACCAGCTTTACTTCCAATAAACATTGTAACAGGTCCATCATTCATTGCTGATACTAATGCATCACCATCAATACTTGACAACATTACAACTGGAACAGTGACATTTCCTCCATCAGTACCTGCAGCCATTCCTATTACTTCAGCATCTCTGTTCAAGATAATAACCCCAATAGCACCAGCATCAGCAGCTCTTTTTGCTTTTGTTCCAAATTCACACGTATTTCTGTAAACAACCGCAATTTTACCGTCCACTGCAGCAGCATTCGTCAATGGGTTACATCCTTCTTGTGAAATTGGTTTCCCTTGAGGGTTTGTTCCTGGTGTTCCGTCTTCTACTAAAACTAATTCTCCTTGAACATAATTTCCTGGAGCAGTATAGTCTAGATTAACACCCCATCCATTATCTGAATCACCAAAAGTAAAGTTATAATTTCCCGCAATACTTGCTGGTGAAATTCCAGTTACAGTCATCTGTGCCATAACCGCTAGTCCTGCAAAACAGGACAATAAAGAAAGTACAATTTTTTTCATAAACGCATAATTTATCAATCTGTTATAAAGTTAATAATAAAAATGAAAACAAAAAAAAGCACTAAAAAATTTTAGTGCTTTTTTATATATTTCGTGTATTTCGTTATTCTGAAACGATAGCAGCTTTTAAATACTCACGATTCATTCGAGCGATGTTTTCCAAAGAAATTCCTTTTGGACATTCAACTTCACATGCTCCTGTATTAGTACAATTTCCGAATCCTTCCAAATCCATTTGTTGTACCATGTTCAACACACGTTGAGTAGCTTCAACTTTACCTTGAGGTAACAATGCAAACTGTGAAACTTTTGCAGAAACAAACAACATTGCAGATGCATTTTTACATGTCGCTACACAAGCCCCACATCCAATACATGTTGCAGCATCGAATGCCTTATCTGCATCAGCTTTTGGAACAGGAATTGCATTTGCATCTTGCGTATTTCCTGAAGTATTCACAGAAACAAACCCTCCAGCTTGCTGAATTCTGTCAAATGCAGAACGGTCAACAACTAAGTCTTTGATAACTGGGAATCCTTTTGCTCTGAATGGCTCAACATAAATTGTATCACCATCGTTGAATTTACGCATGTGCAACTGACAAGTTGTTACTCCTTTGTCTGGTCCGTGAGCTTCTCCATTAATAAACATTGAACACATACCACAGATACCTTCGCGACAATCGTGATCAAAAGCAACAGGTTCTTCACCTTTTGCAATTAATCCTTCATTCAATACGTCCATCATTTCAAGGAAAGACATATGTTCATTTACATTGTCGATTGGATAGGTTTCGATTCTACCTTTATCGTTTCTATCCTTTTGTCTCCAGATTTTTAATGTCAATTTCATATCTTCCTATTATTTATATGAACGTTGTTTCAATTCTATTTCTTTAAACTCTAAGTGTTCTTTATGCAACACTTGTTCTCCAGACTTACCAGTCCATTGCCAAGCAGCTACATAAGCGAAGTTAGCATCATCACGCATTGCTTCTCCATCTTCTGTTTGAGATTCTTCACGGAAGTGACCTCCACAAGATTCTGTTCTATGTAATGCATCGATTGCGAACAACTCTCCTAATTCAAGGAAATCTTCAACTCGAGTAGCCTTTTCCAACTCTGGGTTAAACTCATTGAGTTTACCAGGAACGAAAACATCTCTGTAGAACTCTTCACGGATAGCACGAATTTCTTCGATTGCTTTTTTCAATCCTGCTTCGTTACGAGCCATACCAACATGATCCCACATGATTTTTCCTAAAGCTTTGTGGAAATAGTCAACAGATTTTGTTCCTTTATTATTGATGAAGTGCTCTAAACGACGACGAACATCATTTTCAGCTTCTTCAAATTCTGGTAAATCAGTTGGAATTTTACCTGTACGGATATCTTTTGAAAGGTAACCACCGATTGTGTATGGCAATACAAAATATCCATCAGCCAAACCTTGCATCAATGCTGAAGCACCCAAACGGTTAGCTCCGTGATCAGAGAAATTCGCTTCACCAGCACAGAAACAACCTTCAACTGTTGTCATCAAGTTGTAATCAACCCAAAGTCCACCCATTGTATAGTGAACAGCAGGGTAAATCATCATCGGTGTTTTGTATGGATTATCATCAACGATTTTCTCATACATTTGGAATAAGTTACCATATTTCGCTTCAACCACTTGCTCTCCTAACTCACGAACACGTTCTTGAGAAGCGTCGTATTCGTGCAACAAGTTTGCTTTTTCTTGTCCGTAACGCATAATTGCAGATTCGAAATCCAAGAAAACAGCTTCACCTGTTTTGTTAACTCCATAACCCGCATCGCAACGTTCTTTCGCAGCACGAGAAGCTACGTCACGAGGAACCAAGTTTCCGAAAGCAGGATATCTTCTT
>DATGOZ010000136.1:0-2999 GCA_035305395.1 Taishania sp.
TTCTTGCAAGAGGGGTTCGATTCCCCTACGGGCTACAATTTTGATATAAACGTTTTAATAAGTATAAACATGGCGAATCATAAGTCAGCAATTAAAAGAATCAGAAGTAACAATGCGAAAAGACTTCGCAACAAGTATCAGCATAAAACTACTCGTAATGCGATTAGAAAATTACGTGCTATGACTGATAAAAAAGAGGCTGAAGCATTGCTTCCATCTGTAACTTCAATGATTCAAAAATTAGCTAAGAAAAACATCATTCACACTAACAAAGCTGCGAATCTTGTTTCTGGACTTCAATTGAAGATCAATAAACTGTAATCTGTGTCCGATTAAATTCGGATATTAAAAATATCAGGGGCTATCAAGCCCCTTTTTTTTTATATTTTTGCAGCACATTATGCGATTGAAATTTGCTATAGTATTTTATCTCATTGTTCCTCTCTTTGGATATTCTCAAAAATCACCAATTTTGGGGATTAAAGATACTTTGAAATTTAATTATACTACAGGAGGTACAATTGATTCAGTCGACATTAACTTTTCACAACACAGCTCTACCCTTCCTGGTGGAGGATTTTCGACAAGTGAAAATAGCTTTGCTTACGATTTCTTTGTTCAAAATAGCGGAGGAAGTGTTTTCAGAAACTTCACAAATTGGAAGAAAATGCGATTCTCAGCATTACCGCACTTAGGTTTTGGATACATCTTCGGAGGACAACAAACTCAAATTGTAAAAGCAAATTACACACATGCGCTATCAGAAAATCAATTGCTAAACATTGATTACGATATGCAGCGTGGTAGTAACTTCATGAGAAATGGACTTTTTGGTCACCACGATGTGCAATTACAATATCAACTAAAAACCAATTTCTACACCCTCGATTTAAAAGGTCAATATTTAAGTCGATTAATAAACCAAAATGACGGACTACTAACTGATTCTACACTCTATACAAGTGGATTAGATATGTCCCCAGTACGTAAAGATATTGCACTGTCAAAACAACAAGGTGGTCGTGTCAACCTCAATCATTATTTCGACTTTTTACCAAAAGATTCAATCAATGCTACAGGATTGTACATAGAAAATAGACTAAACATTTTCAACCGAAAATATAAAGAAAGTTCAGACACACTTGATTTGATTTATCCCGTAATAAACATCTCAACAGATAGTACCTCCGATCAATATCAGTTATCTCAAATTGCAAATGGAGCAGGTTTGTACTATGATAGACCAGGATTTTATTTGAAAGCAGGCCTGGATTACAACTATTGGAACTATTTCAATTTAGGTCAAAACCAAGATCGATCTGAAGTGAACTTGGATGGCAAGTTGGGAATTCAAATCAAACGAATCGAAATTGAAAACCATACCAATATCAACATGATTGGTGCTGCTGGAGAATGGTTTACAAATACAAACATTCGCTTTGGATGGAAAAACTTTAAGTTGAACGGTAAAGCTGATATTTCTTATCTATTACCAGAACCCTTTCAACGTTCCTATTATGCAAACAACGTATCCTACAACACACAATTTGATCAGTTAAATAAGCAGTTCAAATTAAATTTACACGCACAACTTAGCTACGTTATAAAGCAACATTCAATTTCTGTCTTTGCAGGAAATGCAACAGCTACAAACACCTATTGGTTCATCAACAATTCATGGAGAAATGATACATTAACGACATTAAATGCTCTAACAATTGGAATCGCAGGTCAAACAGGATATAAAGCACTAAGATTTAGCCTAAAAGCTTCGTACAATAAAAGTAATTGGATGCCTGAAATGCTAATTCAAAGTAGATTGTATGTTCAAGGTAGATTGTTTAAAGGTAAAAAGCTACTAGCACAAATCGGTGTTGAAGGAGCGTATTTATCTAGTTATCAATTGTTGGAACATCTTCCTTATATGGATGTATTCAACCTAACAAATCAAATAGGAAGCAGTAGAACAAATCTTCATGTATTCGGAGCTTTTGAAGTCTCTCGTTTCCGTTTCTTTTTTCGTGTAGAGAATCTAGGTAAATTTTGGACTGAGCCTATTCAACGCATTGCTTTCAATCAAACAATTCCGAACATGCAAATTCGAATCGGAATTACTTGGGATTTCTTCAATTAGATTTATTAAATGATGATGATAAAAAAGGAGGCCTTTTGAGCCTCCTTTACTATTGAGAAAATATGCTTCAATTATTTTGTAGCCTCCAAAGCCATAGCAGCTTTAACTGCAGCTGGCAAGTTGATAACACCACCTGTTACAGACAATGTTCCAAAATCAACTGGTGTTTGCTCTCCTGGTTTCTTATGTTGCTTTCCTTTGTAGCTTGTTGCTGTTGAAAGCAAGATATCTTTAATTTCCTTCATTGATAATTTAGGGAAGTAAGATTTCAAGAAAGCAGCCGCACCTGAAACCATTGGCGCTGCCATTGACGTTCCTTGCAACTCCATGTATGCACTTTGTGGAACCGCATTGTAGATTTCAAATCCTGGAGCAAATACATCAACACCTTTTTGTCCGTAATTAGAAAAAGATGCAGCTAATTCACCGTATGCTTGACCCTTAACAGTTGCATAACGAGTAGAAGCTCCAACTGTCAAGTAGTGATCCAATTTTTTATCTTGGAACTCATACATTGAAGTAGGGAAATTTGGTTCTACATCAATATCCTTAGCATCATTTCCTGCAGCATGTACCAACAACACACCTTTAGAATCTGCATAAGCTAAAGCTTCGTAAACATCTTTTGCTAAAGGAGAGTATGCTTTACCAAAAGACATATTGATAACTTTTGCACCGTTATCAACAGCGTAACGAATAGCCAAAGCGATATCTTTGTCAAACTCATCTCCATTTGGAACAGCACGAAGAGACATCAACTTAACGTTTTCAGCAACACCGTCACCTCCCAATTTATTTCCACGGATAGAACCTACAATACCACCTACGTGTGTACCGTGTAATGCATCTGGTCCTTCAACATCAT
>DATGOZ010000137.1:0-2605 GCA_035305395.1 Taishania sp.
GATGTACATCTGCATGAATTGAAACCCGATTGGACCATATTCTATACAAAGATATAAAGGTTATTTCGAATAAAAGTATTTGAATGCTCTTATTTTTGATTGAATCAATTAAAATTAAAATCTTTGATTCTTCAGTTTTTAATGTAACTAATGTAACTGTGGGTGGGCGTGAATACGTTTAATTTTATTGTAGTTTAAATAATAACTTTTAATAACATTAAATATGTCGAATCATCATTTTTACGAAGTTGATTTAAAGTGGAAAGAAGGAAGAATAGGCGAATTGAGTGCATCGTATTTATCTGAAACCATTGAAGTTGCAACACCGCCAGAATTCCCAAAAGGAGTTTCTAATATTTGGTCACCCGAAGATCTATATGCAGCGGCAATCAATAGTTGTTTTATGACGACTTTTTTGTCAATTGCAGAAAATTCAAAGTTAGAATTTGAAAGTTTTGAATGCAAAACTATCATCAAAATGGAAAGAATCGATAAGCAATTTTTAATCACAGAAGCAACGATAAAACCTTTGGTTCAATTGGTCGATACAGAGAAGGATTTGAAACGAGCGATGCGAGTTTTTGAGATGACTAATAAGCATTGTTTAGTCACGAACTCTATGAAAACTAAAGTGTTTCTGGATCCTAAAATTAAAAATATGATAGATTAACATATTTTAAAAGTAATAAAAGTTCGATATTTACATTCTAATTAGAGTGGTAAAAATCAATTAAATTATAAAGACATGTTTTTTGAACACATTTATGATAAGAGCTTAGCGCAAGGAAGTTATTTGGTAGGTTGTCAAGTTACTGGTGAAGCCATTGTTATCGATGCAAAGAGAGATGTAGATACTTATGTTGAAATTGCAAAACAGAACAATTTAAGAATTACCCATATCACAGAAACTCATATACACGCAGATTATTTATCAGGATCTCGTGAGTTGGCTGCTATCACGGGTGCTAAGATGTATTTATCAGACGAAGGAGGGGAAGATTGGCAATATGAATTTGACCATATAGGACTGAAAGATGGCGATGTTATCAGAGTAGGAAATTTAAGTTTTGAAGTAATGCATACTCCTGGACATACACCTGAAAGTATAAGTTTTCTTTTGACAGATCATCCAGCTTCAGATGAGCCGGTAATGATTTTTACAGGTGATTTTGTATTTGTTGGTGATGTAGGGCGACCTGATTTGTTAGAAAAAGCAGCAGGAATTATGGGTACTAAAGAAGAAGGTGCTGAACAGATGTATCAGTCGTTAGAGAAATTCCAGAAATTGCCTGATTTTGTTCAAGTTTGGTCTGCTCATGGAGCGGGTTCAGCTTGTGGAAAAGCTTTGGGTTCTGTTCCAAGTTCAACCGTTGGATACGAAAAAGTTAGAAACTGGGCATTGCAATTCAAAGACGATAAAAATGGATTCATTAACGAATTGTTGGATGGACAACCAGAACCTCCGAAATATTTTGCAATGATGAAGCACCTCAACAAAGTTGATCGTCCATTGTTGACCGAAGTTCCTAAGCATAAAAAGTTGACCAAAGAAGAATTCTTGACTGCTTATAATGAAGGAATGAAAATTATCGATACGAGAAGCAATATGGAATTTGCCAAAGCTTATGTTCCAAACAGTTTAAATATTGTGGGTGGAAATGCTTTTTCAACTTGGATGGGTTGGTTCATGAATTATGACGAGAGCTTTGTACTGATTTGTGAAGACAATAAAATAGAAGATTTGACCAGAAAGTTGATGAGAATTGGATTGGATAACATTCACGGATATTATCGTCCAGCCGATTTAGAAGATCTTGGATTGGAATTGAAAAAAGGAGATTTCATCGATTTGGAAGCATTCAAAAACGAATTAACCAAAGAGAATGTTCAGATTTTAGATGTTAGAAATCAATCGGAAGTCAATGGAGGATTGGTAGAAGGAGCCATTCATGTGTTTGTAGGTCAAATCGAAGATAATTTGGATAAACTCGATAAAAACAAACCAACCGTGGTTTATTGCCAAGCAGGTGCAAGATCAACCATTGCCTACACGATTCTTGAAAGAAATGGTTTCACTCAATTGAAAAATTATATGGGTGGAATGAAAGAATGGAAAAGTCAAAATTTACCATTGACTAAACATTAATATAAAATAAATAGATGACAAACGAACTTCTATAAAACTTGTTTTTAAGGAGTTCGTTTGGATTTAGCTTAATAAATAACACACAAATAAAACTATGTTAGGATTTTTTAAAAAAATGTTTGAGGGTGGAGACTCAAATGAATTGCAACAATACATCAAAGACGGAGCGTTTTTGGTCGATGTCAGAACTCCAGAGGAATTTGAATTGGGAAGTGCCGAAGGTGCTGTAAACATTCCATTGAACGAAGTGAACAACAAATTGTCAGAATTTAAATCCAAAGACAAAATCGTTGTATTTTGTAAAAGTGGTGTCCGAAGCGGACAAGCCAAAAGTATTTTGGAGAACAATGGAATAGAAAATGTCATCAATGGTGGTTCGTATCAAAGTGTAATTCAAGCAGTAGAAATTCATAAAAATGAAGGATCCAATTGAATTGAATCAAGAATTTTGGAATGAAC
>DATGOZ010000138.1:0-4015 GCA_035305395.1 Taishania sp.
AAATATGGTATAACTATGAAATTTTACACGATCTCAATTTCACTTATCGCACTATTCGCATTCACATCTTGCGGTAATAAGAAAGTTGCAACTGAAACTAAGGAAACTTCAAAGAAATTTCCAAATGAAAAAATTGAAGAAGGATTTAATCTAAGTGCAGAATATTGCGTTAAATGTCACAAGTTAAAAGTTGTTGATGATTACTCTAGAGAACAATGGGACAAAATCCTTCCAAATATGGCTAGAAAAGCTAAAATTACTCCTGAGCAAGAAGCCGCTATCAATGAGTACATTAATTGGGAATTAGCTAATTAATCAGATTTGGACTTTAGTCAATTAACTGTTATTGATGCTTCTACGGTGTTGGCAGGACCTTCAGTTGGAATGTTCTTCGCTGAGTTAGGAGCCAAGGTTGTTAAAGTGGAACATCCTCTTCATGGGGATGTTACACGTTCTTGGAAATTGCCTTCCGAAGATGAAAATGCTGAAGTTTCAGCTTATTTTTCATCGGTCAATTACAAAAAGGAATATCGGAAACTTGATTATACAAAAGCTGCGGATCGACAGGAGTTTTTGGATTTGGTAGCATCAGCAGATATTTTGTTGACCAATTTCAAGGTTGGAGATGCTGAAAAATTTAATTTGACAACAGAAGTTTTGCAAGGAGTTAATCCAAAATTAATTCATGGAAGAATTTCTGGTTTCGGTCAAGATTCAGATCGCGTTGCCTATGATTTGATTCTGCAAGCTGAATCTGGGTTTATGAGTATGAATGGAACTCCTGAAAGTGGTCCAGTAAAAATGCCTGTTGCATTGATTGATGTCTTGGCAGCACATCAATTAAAGGAAGGGATTCTGATTGCATTGTTACAGCGTATGCATGATAACAAAGCAAAAATTGTAGATGTGTCACTTTACAAAGCGGCCATTTCAAGTTTGGTGAATCAAGCTACAAATTATTTAATGCAGGGCCACATAGCTCGGAGGGTAGGTAGTTTGCATCCAAATATTGCTCCGTATGGTGAAATCTTCTTAACGCAAGACGATAAACTCATCACCTTTGCCATTGGAAGTAATAAACATTTTTTCAAGTTGTGTCAGATTTTAGATTGTCTTGAATTAGTCGATCACGAAAAATATGCGTACAATCAGGTGCGCGTCATCAACCGAACAAAGTTACATGCACTGTTGCAAGATAAAATTGAATTACTAGATAGTAAAGAATTGCTAGATGCATTGCACAAGGAATATATTCCTGCTGGAATTATTCGTTCGATCAATGAAGTTTTTGAAGATCAGCATGCACGTGAGATGATTCTAGAAGAAGAAATTGAAGGAGTTCAGACCAAGCGTTTATCTTCGATTGCTTTTGAGATCAAAGATTAATATGTTTTCCAACAAGTGAATAGACCATTGGAATATTACTTCCAATATGTTTTATCCTAAATTTTCCTTGTTCAAATTCTTCTGTGTGTGCAAAACAATTATAAGGAGAATAATCGTATTCATTGAATTCTTCAATTTGAATACCATTTGAAATCAATGCATTGCCCATTTGTCTAAATCGGGCAACCAACCAATTGTGCCGTAAGAAGTAAACACGATATCAAATTGCTGATTGAGAAGTTTAGGGAGTTCGTAAACATCACAACAGATGAATTGAGTCTTTAAATTCAACTGGCTGTTTAGTTGTTTAGCGGCTTCAATAGCTTTATCAGAGAAGTCTACACCTGTTGCAGAAGCTCCCATACGTTGTAATGAAATAGTATCCTGTCCAAAATGACACTGCAAATGAAGTATGCTTTTGCCAGAGATATCTCCGAGTAATGGGAGTTCAATTTCTTTGAGGGACGTGTTTCCTTGGATAAATCCTTTCAAATCATAAAAATCTGATTTTAAATGGATATCAACTTGATCGTTCCAAGCTTGTTTGTTAACAGAGATATAATGATAGTTGCTCATGATTTAGATGACTTTAATTAGCTGTATCCCAACTAGTACGGCAACTAATCCTACAATTATACTTGTCAAGCTATATAAAATTGCTTGACCAACATGTCCATTTTGAATCAATTGGATATTTTCCAATGAAAAAGTTGAAAAGGTGGTAAAACCACCACAAAACCCAGTAACTAATAACAGTTTTAAATCTTGGTTAATCATCCCTTTGTTTTCTATTGAAGAAATGAATAATCCAATCAGTAAACAGCCCAATATATTTGCAATTAATGTCGCTGGAGAAAGTGAGTTTAAACTCCATTTTGCAGTAAGTAAAGTAGTTAGATAACGTAAAATGCTACCAATTCCACCTCCTAATCCAACGAGTAATATTGCTTTCATGGTTACTAATTTAAAACTATTTGTTTGTGAAATAAAAAACCTCGAAGTATTTCTCCGAGGTCTTTAGTTTATGTTGTGCATGTTTAATACAATGCTGGGAATGTTGCTGGATCAGCTTCGTGCATGATTCCGTAAGCAGTTTCAACGATATCGTCAATACTTGGTTTTGAGAAATAATCACCATCTGTACTGTAAGCAGGTCTGTGATCTTTTGCACTCAATGTCACAGGAGCTGAGTCTAAATGGTAGTAACCTTTTTGTTCAACTAAGATTTTGTCTAACATAAATCCTGTTGCACCGCTACTCACATCTTCATCAACAATCAACAAACGATTTGTTTTTTCTAATGATTGAGCAATCAAGTGATTGATATCGAAAGGTAATAATGTTTGAACGTCGATTAATTCTGCTTGAATTCCAAGTTCAGCCAATTGTTTTACAGCTACTTCACATAAGTTGAAAGTTGAACCATAAGATACAATTGTCAAATCAGTTCCTTCTTTTACGATTTCTGGAACTCCCAATGGAATTTTAAACTCACCAATGTTACTTGGACGTTTTTCTTTTGTACGGTAACCGTTTAATGGTTCAACAACGATTGCTGGCTCATCTGCTTCCAATAACAAATTGTAGAACCCAGCGGCTTTCGTCATGTTACGCGGAACACAAACGTGAACACCTCTTGCTGCATTGATAATCATTCCCATTGGAGAGCCCGAGTGCCAAATACCTTCTAAACGGTGACCTCTTGTACTGATAATCAATGGAGCTTTTTGTCCTCCTTTGGTTCTGTATTGAACAGTTGCTAAATCATCCGAAATAACTTGGATAGCATACAACAAGTAGTCCAAATATTGAATTTCTGCAATTGGTCTCAATCCTCTCATGGCCATACCAATTCCTTGTCCGATGATTGTAATCTCACGGATTCCAGTATCTGAAACACGTAATTCACCGTATTTCTCTTGCATGCCTTCCAAAGTTTGGTTAACCCCTCCAATTTTTCCAGCGTCTTCACCGAAAACAAGGACTTCAGGACGAGTTTCCAAGATTTTATCGTAGTTATCACGCAAGATGATACGACCGTCCTCCATTGGAGCATTGTCATCATAAGTTGGTTCAACTGGTTCGATGTTCAATGCTGCAAATTTAGATTCAGAATACAAATGAGAACTGTATCTGTTGTAATTGATTGCTGTTTGTTGCTTAATCCAATTTGCTAAGTTTGTTTTGGCTGCACTTTGTTCGTTGCGAGTAATGCGCAAAACCTTTTTAGCTGCTGAAAGAATATCCTTTCTGATTGGATCCATTGCTTTTTCAAGCGATTCAATTTCCTTTCGAATAAATACATTGTTTGAACTGCTTTCAGCAACTGCTTTCATCAACTGAATAGCAGCCTGTAAATCACTTTTAATGGAAGTTGTGAATTCAGACCAAGCAGCATTTTTGCAGTCTCGAACATATTTTTTTGCTTCGTCGGCAATTGCTTTTAACTCATCTTCAGTTGCAATTGTTAAACCATCAGCGTTGAAGTTTATAATCCACTCTTTGAATTTATTGATACAGTCAAATTCGCTTTCCCATTTCAAACGATCTTCTGACTTGTAACGTTCGTGTGATCCAGAAGTAGAGTGACCTTGTGGCTGGTTAACTTCTTTCACGTGAACCAAAACAG
>DATGOZ010000139.1:0-8524 GCA_035305395.1 Taishania sp.
GGAGTATTTCAATACCTCTTCTTCGAAATGTTTTATGGAATTATTCCGAAAATTTGAGTTGTTGAATAAAGACAAATCAACGGTAAAGGTGGAATGGTATTTTGAATCGGAAGATGAAGAAATGGCAGAGGCTGGACAAGACTTCAATGCGATTGTTGAATTGCCATTTCAGATTATTGAAGTGGATGAAATTTAATTGATGTTAAGTTTTTTCTTGTTTTAAAACGGAATTTACATTTTATCTGTGATTCATGAAAATGGCGAAATTTATACTTTAAGCATTCAGAAGATATAAATTGGATTGATCGCGTCTGTAGATTCAATAAGAAGTTTGTTAGCTGAACGATATATTTTAACTTTACAATTCGAGCGTAATTATTCGCTTTCATGTAAATTATAACATTGTGTAGATATGCCGATAAAAGTAGGTGTTACGGGTGGAATTGGTTCTGGGAAATCATTTGTTTGTAAGCTAATCGAGAAAATGGGTTTTCCCGTTTATTATTCGGATACAGAATCCAAGCGATTAACAAATACACATCCTGAAATCAGAAAAGGGTTGATTGAATTGGTTGGAACAGAAGTTTTTCAAAAAGATGAACTGAATCGTCCTTATTTGGCTTCGAAATTATTTTCTGACGAAGAATTGCGTTTAAAAGTCAATCAATTGATTCATCCAATTGTCCGTGCAGATTTCGCAAACTGGGCAGCGCAGCAAGATTCACCTATCGTTTTTAATGAAGCAGCAATTTTATTCGAAACAGGAGCTTACAAAACAATGGATTTCATGATTTTGGTGACCAGCGATTTGGAAACAAGGATCAACCGTACTATGGCACGCGATGGAATTTCTCGTGAGTCAGTTTTGAGTCGCATCGATAATCAGTGGAACGACGAAGAAAAAATCAAATTAGCAGATTTTGTTATTGAAAACGATGAAGACAAAATGCTATTGAGTCAAGTTGAAAAAGCAATTGAGTCAATCAAAGAAAAGTACAAATTGTAATCTATCAGTTAGGTGGGTTTATTTTTGTAACTTTGTAAAAAATAATATATGAAACAAGTTTCCTTAGCAAGTATTGAAAAGGCAATCGAGAAGATTGACAATTTAGATGAAGATGGTTTAGAAAGAGTAGCAGAGACTTTTGCATTGGCACACCCTGTTTTATTGGGTTACGCTATGTCAGCTTCTGAAGAGTATGAAAATGATAATTTGCAAGGATTGTTGATTTATTATTTCTGCTTGTTAGTTGAATCATTTAACAATGAAGGTGCTTCGTTCAATGAAATTACTGAAGCTGTCATTGAAGAGTTTGAAGAACCTTTCTTTGATGTATTGGATAGTTTCTTTGAAACAGAGAATTTGGAAGATTTGGAGGAATACACAGATCAACCTGATTTAGTAAAATTCATGATGGCTGAGATTTCTACGCCAGATGTGGATGGTACAGAATTGGACGACGAAACTGCAACACAATTGTTTATCGTTGCAACTGCAATCATCGCCTTGTTATCAAAATCGATCAAAGCATAAATTGAAAACGCCACACGAAATAGTATCCTTGATGTTAGACAACGATGCGTTTAGCAACTGGATGGGTGTGGAAGTACAAAATCTTGAAGCAGGTACTTGTCGCTTGGCAATGACTGTTACTTCTGACATGTTGAATGGTTTTTCTATTACACACGGAGGTATCAGTTACTCTTTAGCTGATTCGGCATTGGCATTTGCAGCAAATTCCAGAGGTTTCAAATGTGTAAGCGTTGAAACCTCTATTTCTCATGTTCGACCAACAAAAGCAGGCGATACCCTAATTGCCATAGCAACAGAAAAACATCGAGGTAAAACAATTGGTATTTACGAAGTAGAGGTGCTCAATCAGGAACAGAAAAAAGTAGCACTATTCAAAGGGATTGTACATGTTTCTACCGATCTATGGTAGTTTTTAGATTTTAGTTTGATCTTTTTCCTTTATTGAACGAATAGATTTTGCCATTAGGTCAATAATCGGTTTGTCAAAACCTTCATCACGACTTCTCATTTCATAATGAATTCCGTTGATGACACGCTCTCCATACACATGATATGATTCATGTTTTACACCAACATTTTTTGAAGCATTGGCGTGTCCACGAACTTTCAACGTGATTTTATATACAATTAAATCAGCATCGTCTACAAGGTATTCAACGTCGTAAAACTGTGTGTTTTCAAGCTTTTGTTTGTGTTCTTTTACAAGATTGGTATTGTCACCAAAATCTTCGATGTACAATAAGAAATTTGGTCCAACTTGAATGTTCCAGTAAAAATCACTTTCCAAATGATGCACTTCTGGTTGCATTGCAGCACCGATATTTGCAGTTTCATCAGGAAGTTTGAGAGTTGCAGGAATTCCGTAGTTGGAAAGATCAAAATCTTGAAATTCAAAATAGTCTTCTACTTCTTCAATAAGCACATTTTTGTTATCGCCAAAATAAGAGCAAGATTGGAGAATGACTGTAAATAGCACAACAAGTACACCAACTGATAAACAGCTTTTCATTGTAGCTACCTTTTGCGATCTCATTTTTCCTGATTAAAGAAGTATAACAAATATATAAAAATTAGTGAAATAACAATTTTGTTATTCAATTCTTCTATCATTACTTGTTTCTGCATGTGTAAACAAAGGCAGGAGGGAAGTTTAGTATCGTAAATGATATTTTTATTTCCTTATACAGTTTCTTTAGTAATCCTTTTGATTGTAAACTATATTGAAATTGAATAAATTTTCCTCCTTTCTTCAACGATTTTTTTGTGTTTTCAAGAATTGCGGAACGAATATTTGCATCGATAACTGCCAGAGGAAGTGATGAAATAACTACATCAGCCTCTTGTAAATCATATTTGCTAAGATATTCTTCAATCTTTACGGCTGAGTCATGAATTAAATGAACACGGCTGTCAGATATTTTTTTTGATAAATCTTGGAAGAAAGTATCGTTGATTTCAAATACCAATAAAATGGAATCTGGTGTCATCTTTTTGATGATTTCACGGGTGAAAACACCTGTTCCTGGTCCAAGTTCAACAATAACTTTTCGTTTACTGAAATCAATATTTCGCAGCATTTTTTGGGTTAAGAAACGAGAACTTGGAGTCATAGACCCAACTGTTTTTCGCTCTTTCCAAAATTGTTTTCTAAAATTCTTTACTTCAGACATTAGCTCACTGTTTCAGTGCGAATTTAGAATTATTTATCACACCTAAAACAAAACCAGTCAATTCTTTATCAATTAGTTCTGTATTGTATGTGTGGGATAGTACCATTTCGCGGTTGAATGTCCATTTTTCGTTTGGTACGAATAATGTCAAATCAGCTACGTTTCCTACTGCAACTGCTTGCTCAGGAATTTCGATGATTTTACGAGCGTGTTTACTAACTGCGTCTACAAATTTTTGTAAGTCAAATTCGTTACAGTTTCCTAATGCTCCAAAAACAGTTTGTAATTGAATATTTCCAAAAGAAGCATTGTCAAACTCAACTTCTTTCTCTTCTTGATCGTGTGGTCTATGATCAGAAACGACAGTGTCAATAGTTCCGTCTAACAATCCTGCCCACAACGCTTTTCGATCACTTTCTGTTCTCAATACGGGCATGAATTTGTAATTTGAATCAAATTCCAACATGACTTCTTCGTTGTACAATAAGTTTGCTACGTGTACATCTGCCGTGATGTTAAGCTTTTGTTTTTTCGCTTGACGGATTAATTCAACACTTTCAGCACATGAAATTCCAGTTAAGTGCAACGAACCACCTGTATATTCCAAAAGTCGAATATTACGTTCGATTTGGATCATTTCAGCAATTGAAGCATCAGCTTTTAAACCAGTTCTTGTACTTGCTACTCCTTCGTTAACCATTCCTTTTCCAGCTAACGAAAAGTCGCGTGAAAAACCAATGATTTTTCCCCCAAAGTTTTTTGCATACAATAAAGCACGATACATGATTCCAGAAGAAACGGGTGTCAAATCGTCTGAATACATGCGTACACCACTTTGGTACATGTCATACATTTCCGCGAGACTTTCACCTTTCAATCCTTCAGTGATTGCTCCAATAGGGTGAATTGAACTTACTGCTGTAATGCTTTTACTTTTGATATATTCAACCATTGTTTTCCCATCAACAACGGGATGTGTGCTTGGTAACGTAGCAACATGTGTGTATCCACCAAATGCAGCAGCTTTTAAACCGCTTGAAATGGTTTCTTTGTGCTCTTCTCCTGGATCGCAAAAATGAGCTTTTAAATCAACCCAACCTTGAGAAAGATGTAAGTTCTCACGTTCGATGATTTGAGCATCATCCGACGAAATAGAACCCGCAATGTTGGTGATTTTTCCATTTTCAATTAAAACATCTACAATTTTATTGAAGTGTTCTGAAGATGAATCAGCTATTTTGACGTTTTTGATTAATAATTTCATCAGTTACCAGTTTTATTTTTCCAAAGTTTCAATATCAAAAGTTCCGCAAGTAGGAATAGGATTGCAAAAGAAACAAAAATCTTCCAATAAGGATAAGGTTTGTCGATGTTTAAATTGACAGCACTCGCTCCTTTATCAACTCGGATTAATTTTGAATTGCTTATCCCTTTTTGCTTCAATTGATTTTCTATTTCCTCTATACTCCATGAATCAATCTTCGATTCTTGACGATCGTAGTTGATTCCAATTTTTGATATGGTTTTGCTCTGATGAACAATGTCGTAAATACCGCTTGTTAAATTCATTTGTCCACCAGTATAACCTAGATTGATAGATGTTCTGTTTCCAACGTGCTTCTTTGGTGGAATAAATTCTACATTTTTACCCTTGATGATAATTGGTAAATTTGCATCAATCGCTTTGTTAATTTGATAGTTTGTTGATGAACCAAATGTTAAGTAAAGTGGAGTTTTGTTAGTCGCCAATTCTCCAATTCTCAACAAAATAGTGGTAAATAAAATGTCTTTCGTGAATGTACCATATTCATCTGCAAGTACACTTGTAAACAAGTAAGATGCGTTTTTACCAATGTTTCGATACAACAAAGATTTCCCATTTTGTAACTGAACAATTCCAAGTCCACTGTTGGACGTATTTTCATTGGTAAGGTAGAATTTCGTTACCCCAGGGAGACTAATTTGTTCTTTCTCTTGCTCAAAAACTCCTTTGAAGAATGGATCTTTGTAATTCACCTTGCTGATGCGTGTCGATTGAGCGACTTCTTTCGTAATTGTTGGAAGTTCGAGTGAACGTAAGAAATTGTTGTAAGTATTCAAATCGACCTTTTTACCTGGAAAAATGGCAATTGTTCCCCCTCCGGATGTAAATTCAAGTAGGTTTGAATTTAATCCAGAAGGAATTTCATTCAATCCGTTTAAAACAACCAATTCTTTGTCGTCTAGCATTCCTTTGATGAACGAATTTTGGCTAACTTCTTGAACTTGATAGTACGGATCAAGTGTGTAAATTGAACCTAAGTTTGGATTAGAATCTTGTCCATTGATAACTAAAATTGCACTTTTTTCAGCAACATCAAATGTAAAAAAGAATTCATCATCAGAGAAGAAGTGGACATCATTCAAACTGAAAGATCCAACGTTAATTCCAGCTTTATTCAAAAGAAAACTTAGAGATGTCACCGCTGAACTATGTTTTTTGATGTCGATAAACAAATCACGTTTTAGTTCACCTGATTGAAAATGAATAGAAATATTTTCCAAGTCATCATCTCCATGATTGGTTACTTTAACAAACAGTTCTTTTGTGCTTCCAATTTTGTTGATTGGCGTGTCAAACCATACGGAATCGATGCTCAAATTATTTTTAACTTGACTTTCAAATTTAATTGGGTAATACTGATTGCTTGAATCAGCTTTCAATGTTTCAAAACTTGTCGTGTTTCGTTGGAAATCTGAAAGGTAGAAGAGTTGTGTATTCGTAACAACTATTCCATTGTTTTCTTTGGATACATGCTCTTTTTGCCATGCTACAACTTCGTCATAACTACGTGTTAGTGATGAATATTTAACTTGATCCAAACGATCCAATGCTTCAACTTTTGTCGCAAAACGCGATTCAACTCCAGTCAAATCGTTTGTTGATAGTAAGATTTTTGTATTGATTGGCGCTTTTCGAATCAAATTACGAGCCGATTCAACCGCTTCAGATAACAGTTCTCCTTCTACTCCTTTCATAGACATAGAGAAGGAGTTGTCAATGTGTACGCACATTATCGGAAAGGCATTTGATTTGCTCCCCTTATTATCCGTAAAATAAGGTTGTGCAAAAGCAAGAATGATAAGTGATAATGCCAAAAGACGACAAGCTAATACCAATAAGTTTTTTAGCTTTTGTGTGGATTTGTTTTGCTGTTCAATTTGTTGAACAAACTGAAGACTAGAAAAATAGAGCGTTTTGTACTTTCTGAAACTAAAAAGGTGTATGATAATCGGAACGATTAACAATAATAAACCCCATAGAAACTCAGGATGAACAAATCTCATGCTTCAAATTTATACAATATCACTAAAATTTGCGTGCTGAAAGTCAAAATTATGTAAATAAACCAAAGAATAATTCAAATAGCTTATCGAAAATATCAAAAACAATGGTGTTAATTGAACTGTTTTTTATTTTATATTTGTGATAACTAACTTTTTACAACTGTTCATATGAAAGGATACCTCCTTGCATTGGTATATTGTATACTGATTCAAATTCAACCGAACGCTCAAAATATTGTTTCCGCTGGTTCACGGTCTAATTCTTTGTCTAATGCATCAGTCGCAATTGAAGATATTTGGGCTTATAATCACAATCCAGCAGCTACAGCAAGATTAAAGGAAACAGGGTTTGGACTAAGTTATGAAAACCGATTTTTGTTACGTGAGTTTCAAAATCAAGGATTTGTTTTTGCTCAACCGCTTAAACATGGAGTGATTTCTGTTGGTGCCAACTTTTATGGTTATCGTCAGTTTAAAAGTTATCGAGGAGGCATAGGTTATGCACTTCCACTTGCAAAATTCCTTGCAGCAGGAGTTCAACTCAATTATCAAGGAATACAACTGAATGAAAATTATGGTTCTCGTCACACCATGACAGCTGAGGCTGGATTATTGGCACAACTGACTTCCAAATGGAAACTAGGTTTTAGTGTTTTCAATGTAAGTCGGACAAAATTAAATGATTTTCAAAACGAACGAATTGAATCAACCTTTCGATTGGGATTGAGTTACGAGGTCACAAAACAAGTATTGATTTTAGTTGAAACATCTAAGACAATTACGGATCAATTGCGAATGAAAGTTGGAGTAGAATATCAACCACTTCGTCATTTCTTCATACGATTAGGGGTACAAGGTTCGCCAATGGAATACGCATTTGGATTCGGTTATCGGTGGAAAATAATTCAATTGGATGCAGGGTCAACTTACCATCAAATTTTAGGGTGGACTCCAAATGTTAACCTCAATATTTTTATCCCTAAAAAGACGAACAATGAGTAGAGTTTGGCTTGTGATTTTGTTGTTTTTCAGTTGCAACCTCACTTTTAGTCAAGAACGAGAGGCAATAATCCAACAACGCATTGAATTTATCTCCGAACAGTTAGAGGATGAAGAAGTTGATTTGACTGATTTGTTTACGGTCTTGAATGAGCGATTTGACCATCCGATTAATCTAAATAATACAACGGTAGAGGAACTGTCTGAATTGAATTTGCTTACTGAAATTCAGATTAATGAGTTGTTTTTACATATCAAACGATTTGGAAAATTCATGACCATTTATGAGTTACAAACCTTGCAATATTGGGACATGGAAACAATCTCTTTAGTACTGCCTTTTGTGAAAGTCACGGATCGATTTGACCAATTACACATTTCTTTAAAAGAGGCGATAAAGCGAGGGAAATTTGAATGGTATGGAAGATACCAACGGATAATTGAACAAAAGAAAGGATATTGGGCACAAGGAGATTCTTCTTTGCAAGGAACGAATTCATATTATCATGGAAATCCTGATCGATACTATACGCGCTTTAGATTCTCTTATCGCACAAACTTGAGTGTCGGAATAACGGCAGAAAAAGATCCTGGAGAGCAGTTTTTTAGAGGAGCTAATAAACAAGGATTTGATTTTTATTCAGGACATATTTTTTACAAGGGAGGGAAATATCTGCGATCCTTTGCTATTGGGGATTATCAAATTCAAGTTGGACAAGGGTTAAATATCTGGTCTGGGCATGCGTTGGGTAAAAGTGCTGATGTGACGAATGTAAAGAAATCAGCAAATCCATTGAGACCTTATACTTCAGTTGATGAAAGTCGGTTTATGCGTGGGGCGGCGTTAGATTTGGGTGATGAGCGTTTAGCATTAACTCTTTTTGCATCGCATAAGTCAGTTGATGGTTCTGTTCAATATATCGATACAATTACCTATAGTGGTTCAGATTATGATAGCTATATTTCAAGTATCAACATGTCAGGATTACATCGA
>DATGOZ010000140.1:0-7911 GCA_035305395.1 Taishania sp.
TATTTAGATGATATCAATATCTATAATGGAGCTCCATCTGACGATATCGTTGTTGGTATTGAAGATGTTGCTGGATTAGAGGGAGTTACTTTGTTCCCGAATCCAAATGAAGGAGAAATGCATGTTTCTTTCTCATTGGAAACAGCTCAAAAAGTTGAATTGTACATCATGGACATTTCAGGAAAAGTGTTGAAATCAACTACAATCAATGGAAATGTTGGTGAGAATGTAGTGTTTTTGAGTAATGCAGAATTTGCTGCAGGACTTTACATGGTTCAATTGAAAACAACTAATTCAAACAAGACTTTACAGTTCATTAAAAAGTAATACATTGTTGAAATAACTAAAATAGTCCGTTCATAAGAGCGGACTATTTGTATTGTATGAGAATAGATATTTAGGTTATTGGAATTATTATGATAAACTCACTTGCATACGCTCAAGAACAAGATCAAAAGGATCCACTTGCATCATATAGAGCAAAGTTTTTATTTCCAACATTCATGGATAAGAATGTTGTCTATTTTACTGGGAATTCATTGGGATTGCAACCTGTTACTACCGCTAGTTATATTCAAAAAGAGCTTGATTCGTGGAGTAAATATGGGGTTGAAGGCCATTTCTTAGGCGAAAACCCTTGGTTTTCATATCACGAGTTGTTGACTGAAAAATCTGCCAAAATTGTTGGAGCTCTACCTTCTGAAGTTGTGGTAACGCATTCTTTGACGACAAATCTCCATCTATTGATGGTTTCATTTTTCAGACCAGAAGGGAAGCGAAAGAAAATTTTAAGTGAGGGTAAAGCCTTTCCTAGTGATCGATATGCGTTGGAATCTCAGATCAAATTTCATGGATTGTCAATTGAAGAAGATTTGGTTGAGATTTTCCCAAGAGAGGGAGAGCATTTGATTCGAGAAGAGGATGTGTTAAACAAGATTGCTGAATTAGGTGATGAGTTGGCTTTAATCATGATGGGGGGAGTTAACTATTATACAGGTCAGTTGTTTGACATGGAAAAGATTACCAAAGCTGGTCATGCGGTTGGTGCAATTGTAGGATTTGACTTAGCACATGCTGCTGGAAATATCAATTTGAAATTACATGATTGGGGTGTAGATTTTGCCGCTTGGTGTAGTTATAAATACTTGAACTCTTCCCCTGGAGGTGTTTCAGGAATTTTTGTACATCAACGTCATGAATACAAACCTGAGTTACCTCGTTTTGCTGGTTGGTGGGGATATGACAAAGAAACTCGTTTCTTGATGGAACCAGGATTTAACCCGATTAGAGGTGCCGAAGGTTGGCAGTTGAGTAACGCACCAGTATTGGGTATGGCGGCTCATTTGGCTTCATTAGATATTTTTGATGAGGCAGGAATGGATGCTATCGGTAAAAAACGCGATGTATTGACAGCTTATTTGGAATTTATCATCGAAGATGTTTCTAAACGTAATGCTGATAAAGTAACGTTTGAAATTATTACACCGAAAGATTTAAAACAACGTGGAGCACAATTGTCAATCTTAGTTCACGGACAGGGCAAAGCGTTATTTGATAAATTGACAAGTCAAGGTGTGATAGCAGATTGGAGAGAGCCGAATGTTATCCGCATCGCTCCTGCTCCATTGTATAATTCATTTGAGGATTGTTACTTGTTTGGTCAATACCTTGAAGCAGCAATACAATAAACTATTTGAAAATAAGTTGCAATACCTTTTTCAATAGGAGAGGTGTTGCAACTTTAAATGCCTTATTCCATAATGAGTTGTTATCAGAATGCTTCGAATTTTGTGACAACAAACCATCCGCTAAGTTCGCGATGGTGATATTTTCTCCCAGATTTTCAATACTCTTTGCAACTTTAAGGTAATGTAATTTACGCTCAAGGTCTAGTATTTCTAAATCTCTATTTATCTCGTCATACGAGGAATATATCTTGTTTTTTAAATCCATAGTTAGTCAAAAAAGATCTCTGAAAATTTTCTAAGAACACCGCCTTCAATGATTTCTGGTTTGATAAACGAAACCAAAATTGTAAGAAGTAAATAGATGCCTCCAACGATTAAGAAACCGTACATGTAATTGTCAAGTGCTTGTCCAATAAATAGAGCTAAAGCAACTGAAGCAAATACGATGAATAAAGAAGCGAACAATAAAACTAAAATGAATTTGAGTATTACTGTCGCAGATTTCATAGTGACTTTGAATCCCCATAGTTTTAAATAAGCGAGGTTGCTATTTATCAACTCTTTAGACTCTTCTTTTATTTGTTCTATATCGTCTTTAATGTCTTGAAATGCCATAAGTTATTTTGCTTTGTTAACTTCTTTTTTGAGAGCTGCTAATTTTGCTTCTAAAGCAGAAATCATATCCTCAGTCTTACTCAATCCTTGGTTTACTAAATTGTCAAGCGATTCATCAAATTTTTCTTCTGTATTTGTGAATTGCTGTTTCACTGTTTCAACCAAATCATCATACTTGTTCAATAGATCATCTTTTTCTTTATCGAATTTATCCTTAATTTTTTTCCTTGTTTCGCTACCCTTGTCTGGTGCAAATAAGACTCCTAAAATTGCTCCAGCAGCAGCTCCAGCCAATAATGCAATTGCCAAATTTGATCCTTTATTTGCCATAATGTTGTAGTTTATTTGTGAATATGCTTTTTATAAACTTACACCTTATTTTGGTGTATTCCAAGAAATAAATTGGCATTTCAATTGTTTTTTGTATAAATTAACGAATCGTTATACTTCTGTTTACAACTGAATTATTAATCTTATTTATCGTATTTTATGGAGAAAATGTCACTGCCCAATATTTATAAAGTAAGTGCTGCTTTCTTTATAACAGGTTGTATTTTGTTAGTGGTTTATCTAGCGTCTGATGTTATTTCGCCACTTATTTTGGCTTTGCTAATAGCAATTTTATTGAGACCTGTGGTTAAGTTTTTACATGAGAAATTGCGTTTCCCGATGATAATCGCAGTTACTCTTACTGTTGTAATGGCATTTTTGTTTTTGCTTTCTGTTGTTGCATTTTTAGGATTTCAACTAACTCAATTTTTTGATGATTTACCCTTGATTAAGCAAAATTTGACGAATCATTATCATGAAATTCAACAGTGGATTCGAAGTACGCTTGGGGTTTCTTATGGCACTCAACAAGAATATTTAGAACAAAGTGTAACGAGTGGGGTTTTAGTTAATTCATCTTCGATTAGTTCAATTACAAATGTGTTTATGTTTGCTGTTTTGGTACCGATTTACACATTTTTGATTTTAATTTATCGTACATTATTGTTGAATTTTATCATCAAATTAGTACCTGATAAGCATGTGTTAAACATCGAATCAATACTTGGAAATTTGAAATCTGTGATTCGATCTTATATTATCGGATTGTTAATTCAAGTGGTATGTATTTCTTTGATGACGGGTTTGGGATATTTTTTTGTGGGTGTTAAATACTATGTGTTTTTAGGTATTTTGACGGGATTGTTGAATTTAATTCCATACATCGGAATCATTATCGCAGGCTTATTAAGTTGCTTAATTTCTATGTCGGCCTCTACAGATTTGTCAATTGTTCTTTGGATTATTTTAGTGAATATTATTGTTCAGTTTATTGATAATAATATGCTTGTTCCAAAAGTTGTAGGTTCTAAGGTGTCGATCAATGCGCTAGCTTCCATGATTGGTGTAATCATTGGAGGGTCATTGGCGGGTATTGCAGGAATGTTTTTGGCGATACCGGTTTTAGCGATGTTGAAAGTTATTTTTGAGGCTACCAAAGGGTTGGAGCCATTTGGCTATATCATTGCTGACGAGGCTCCAGAAGCATTTAATTGGACAAAAATCAGGTTGATTTACACGAAGAAAATGCGTGAAGAAGATGAAGAAAATGAACGAAAGCGTATTGAGTTAGAACAGCAGTTGAAAGAGGAACAAGACACTGAGAATGATACTTTAGATAACTAACATGTGTGTGTGAAAATGTAATTAGACATCAGTGCTTTTTACGCGTTGTTTCTACTTAATTTCGTAAAATACACATTTGCAAATGTCAGAAGATAATATTTTAACTAAAAAACAGGGAGCTGATAAGGAATCAAAACCTACAGGTAAAGCTGCGAAGGTATCTCCGAAAGTCGAAAAGAAAGGCTCTACTGTACCAGCTATAAAATTCAATAAGAAAAAGGTGAAGTCCATTGTTGGGGCTGTACTTATTTTATTGTCATTTTACTTGTTCTTGGCTTGTCTTTCTTATTTGTTTAATTGGAGAGAAGATCAAGATCGCGTAATGGATAAAGGATTATTCGAATTCTTGTTTGAACAAAACGAAGAACCTGTTGCCAATTGGTTGGGTAAATTTGGTGCTTGGTCATCTCATTTATTTATGTTCAAATGGTTTGGTATTTCTTCTTTTGGTTTTTGTTTATTATTCCTGATTTCAGGATTTAAAATCGCGTTAAATATTCGTTTGATGCCAATTTTGAAGACATACGGTGTTACGCTTGTTTTCATTGTTTGGAGCTCAATATTCTTAGGCTTTTTTGCAAATTCGGTAAATTATTTGGGAGGAACGTTTGGTTATCAAATTAATCAATGGTTGTCACTGACGCTAGGCTCTTTTGGTAGCTTTATTTTGATTCTTGTCTTGTGTTATATTTCAGTTGTAGCTGTACTAAATCCTGATTTTTCAAAATTGAAATCGTTATTTAAATCTTCTGAAAAATTGGAAGATGAAGAGGATGATGAGATTGATGCAAATTCGCTTGACATAAACATTTTAAATCCAATTCGTGATGAACAAATTCAAAAGGATCAAAAATCTGAATCTGTACATTTTAATGACGATGAGGATCGTGAATTGGAAGAAGATGAAATTCCATTTTTAGTGAAAGATGGTGTTGTTTCAGATTCTCCGGTTGAAGCTGTTGAAACAGAAGTTTCAACATTAGATTCTGAAGATGATTTGGATTTCGAAGTGGATGTAAAAATTGATCCTGAAGGAGAATTTATTGATGATGGTGATTTTTCAGTTTCTGTAGCAAAAGAAGATGAAGCTGTTGATCACAATGAATTGGATAAATTGCGCCAAGAGTTTGGAGAATATGACCCAACGCTTGATTTGGCAAGTTATATTTTGCCTCCAATTGAATTGTTAAATGATTATGGCGGTAAGGGAATCTCAATTAACAAAAACGAATTAGAGGAAAACAAAAATAGAATTGTAGAAACGTTAGCGCACTATAAAATTGAAATTGATAAAATCAAAGCAACTGTCGGACCAACGGTGACTTTGTATGAAATCGTTCCTGCTCCAGGAGTCCGTATTTCGAAGATTAAGAACTTAGAAGACGACATTGCGTTGAGTTTATCTGCATTGGGAATTCGTATCATCGCGCCGATTCCAGGAAAGGGTACAATCGGAATTGAAGTGCCAAATAGTAACCCAGATATGGTGAGCATGCGTGCGTTGATTGCTTCTGAAAAATTCCAAAATTCAGACGCAGAATTGCCAGTTGTAATTGGTAAAACTATTACCAACGAAACGTTTACATTTGACTTAACAAAGATGCCGCATTTACTTGTTGCAGGGGCTACAGGTCAAGGTAAATCAGTTGGTTTGAATGCAATTTTGGTTTCCTTGCTTTACAAAAAGCATCCAGCACAAGTGAAATTTGTTTTGGTTGACCCGAAAAAGGTAGAATTAACATTGTACAATAGAATTGAACGTCACTTCTTGGCTAAATTGCCAGGAGAAGAAGATGCGATTATTACGGATACATCTAAAGTGGTGAATACATTGAACTCATTGTGTATCGAAATGGACGAGCGCTATGAATTATTGAAAGATGCACAATGTCGTACAATCAAAGAATACAATGCGAAATTCATTCAACGTAGATTGAATCCTGAAAAGGGACACCGCTATTTGCCATACATCGTTGTGCTAATCGATGAGTTTGCAGATTTGATTATGACAGCTGGTAAGGAGGTTGAGCATCCAATTGCACGTATCGCTCAGCTAGCTCGTGCAATTGGTATTCACTTGATTGTCGCAACGCAGCGTCCATCTGTAAACGTAATCACCGGTATGATTAAGGCAAACTTCCCGGCACGTATTGCATTTAGGGTACTTTCTAAAATTGATTCTCGTACAATTTTGGATGCATCTGGTGCTGATCAGTTGATTGGACGAGGTGATATGTTGATTTCAACAGGGTCTGATTTGGTTCGTCTGCAATGTGGTTTCGTTGATACGCCTGAGGTTGAGAAAATATGTCAGTTTATTGGTGAACAGCGTGCATATCCAGAGGCGATGTTGTTGCCTGAGTACGTAGGTGAGGGGGCTGAAAGTCAAGGTGATTTCGACTCGGATGAATTGGATAGTTTATTTGCTGAAGCTGCACGCATTGTGGTAATCAACCAACAAGGTTCTGCGAGTTTGTTACAGCGTAAATTAAAATTGGGATACAACCGTGCTGGTCGTTTGGTTGACCAGTTGGAAGGAATGGGTATCATTGGGCCTTTCCAAGGAAGTAAGGCGCGTGAAGTGTTGTACAGTGATCCTGTGGCTTTAGAAGAATACTTGAAGAGCAAAGGATTGGCGTAATCGAATATGAAGAAAATCCCGATAGACTCGTTTGTTTTAGCGATTGTTTTAGTCGTTATTCTGGCTTTTGTTTTTCCTCATATTGCATCCTGGTTGCCAATTGATTCGATTGCTAGTTATGGTGTTTCGCTGATTTTCTTTTTTTACGGATTGAAATTAAGTTTGGAGAAAATTGTTTCAGGCTTGTCTAACTGGAAATTACATTTGTTGGTTCAAAGTTCAACTTTTTTATTATTTCCAATCTTAATTATACTTGCAAAGCCAATGTTTAGTTTGCTTCACGCCGATTTGATGTGGCTTTCATTTTTCTTTTTAGCAGCACTGCCATCTACGGTGTCGTCGTCTGTTGTGATGGTATCTATGGCAAAAGGAAATATTCCTGCAGCAATTTTTAATGCAAGTATTTCCGGATTAATCGGTGTAGTTTTGACTCCGTTGTGGATGTCCTTGTTTTTAAAACAGCAAGGTGGAGAATACGATTTGTCGAGCGTGTATTTCAAATTGCTAGTCGAGATTCTACTACCAATCTGCTTAGGATTGATTTTACAACGATTCTGGGGTAGATATGCACAAAAGTATGCAAAACAATTGTCATTGTTTGATAAAGCGATTATTCTGCTAATTATCTATAAATCGTTTGTGGTTTCGTTTCAGGAAAAGGTGTTTGAATCTGTAAGTGTGATGCAATTGGTTGTTGTTTTCGTTTTGATTTTATGTTTGTTCTACACGGTCTTTTATTTTGTTGGATTTATTGCAAAACGATTAAAGTTTACAGATGAAGACATTATTGTAGCTCAATATTGCGGAACGAAGAAATCATTGGTGCATGGAACAGTTTTTTCAAAAGTGTTATTTCCTGCTAGTTCTCCACATGGATTAATTCTATTACCCTTGATGATTTTTCATGCCATGCAAATTTTTGTTATCAGTTTGATGGTGGCTAAAAAAGGGAAAGAAAATTAATATAAGAAATTGTTGTAAGGATAGCGTTCTTGGAAAATACGCTTCACTTCTTCGTAAATCAACGATTTTAATTCCTCAATATTTGTTTTCTCGTGAGCGGAGATAAATACACACATTTTACTGTTTGCCTTTGCCATCCACATCTTTTTTAACTCTTCTAATGTGTAGTTTTGAGGAGTTCTTGGTGATAAATCGTCTTCGTCTTTGGGCAGATAATGGAATTGATCAATTTTATTGAAAACAACAATCGTTGGTTTTTCAGTTTTATCGATTTCATTCAAAGTTTCATTCACTACACGGAAATGATCTTCAAAATTTGGGTGAGAAATA